>NZ_BAAACY010000018.1:0-10394 GCF_039521925.1 Virgibacillus salarius
GAGGTGCTCTAATTTTTATGTCTTTAAAGTCTTGAGCCCCAAGGGCTCTATATTATGAAATTAACTCAATTATCAAATGATATACTTATTTCTCTACTTCTTCAACTCCTTCATTCCCCCTTTTTTATCTTTGACATACTTTTGAAATAAAAATGTAAGATTAGAATGAAGACATTTGAGGTAATACTATATAAGATACTATTGTTAAAATATGGATGCATTGATATCGAGATAAGGGGTGTCGTACATGAAGGGAATCATTTTAGCTGGGGGAAGTGGTTCAAGACTTTCTCCTAGCACAGACAGTATCAATAAGCACTTGCTAGCAGTCTATGACAAGCCAATGATCTACTATCCATTATCTGTTCTCATGCTTGGGGGTATTAAGGAAATCATGATTATTAGTACACCCGAAGCTAAGCCAAGATTTGAAGAACTGCTCGGAGATGGTTCATCACTAGGTATTACCTTGAAGTATAGTGAACAAAAACAACCTAATGGCATTCCAGAAGCTTTAACACTTTCTAAACATTTTTTAAAGAATGACGCTGTCACGTTAATTCTAGGAGATAATATATTCTACGGACAAGGGTTTACAACACTACTTCGCCATGCGCTTAGAAATCATAAGCATGCAACTATTTTTGGTTACCGTGTAAAGGACCCAGGTCGTTTCGGTGTCGTAGAATTTGACCATCGACAAAAGGCAATATCACTCGAAGAAAAACCGGAGGAGCCAAGATCTGACTTTGCCGTGACCGGACTTTATATATACGACAATCAAGCTGTGAAACTAGCAAATACATTAAAACCATCAGCAAGAGGAGAACTCGAAATCACAGATTTAAATAAAGCATATTTAAGACGAGGGCAGCTAGATGTAGAACTGCTTGGCAGAGGATTTGCTTGGATGGATGCTGGAACCCATGAATCACTGTTTGACGCATCGGAATTTGTTAAAATTACTCAACAACGTCAAGGGTTTAAGTTAGCTTGTCTCGAGGAAATCGCCTATTACCTAGGGTATATTTCTAGGGAGCAATTATATAAAAAAGGAAAAGCGATGAAAAAAAACGATTATGGAGCCTATCTATTAGAAATCGCTGACCGTAAACACACACAACAATATTGGGATACTATTGATCGTAATCCAATGCTAGGGCTGGTTGAATAATGAAAACAAATAAATCTACTATCTTAATTACTGGCGGCGCAGGGTTTATCGGTGCTAATTTCATTCCATATTTCATGAAAAAACACCCAGACTATACTATTATCAATCTCGATAAACTGACGTATGCAGGTAATCTATTACATTTAACCGAGGTAAGTGATTCACCTAACTACCATTTTATTCATGGAGATATTACGGATGAACAACTTGTTACAACTATATTCAATCGCTATGATATCGGTGGTGTTATTCATTTTGCAGCTGAATCACATGTAGATAGATCTATTGAAGATGCTAACCATTTTATTCAAACAAATGTGCTTGGAACCATGGTGTTACTACAAATTGCCAAAAATGATTGGCAAAGAAAGCGGCAATTACAACACAGACGATTCCATCATATCTCTACAGATGAAGTTTACGGTTCATTAGGTGAAAAAGGGAAATTTACGGAGACAACACCTTATAATCCTCGAAATCCCTATAGTGCATCAAAAGCTGGGGCAAATATGCTCGTTAAAAGCTTTGGATACACGTACGGAATGGATGTAGTGGTGACGAGTAGTTCAAATAATTACGGTCCAAAACAGCATGATGAAAAATTAATTCCAACCATTATTCGAAAAGCACTAAAAGGGGAAGCAATTCCTATTTATGGTGACGGATCTAATATTCGTGATTGGTTATATGTGTCAGACCACTGTGGTGCACTCGATCTTGTTTTTCATCATGGGAAATCTTTGGAAAAATATAATATTGGTGGTTCCAATGAACAGACAAACATAGCAATTGCTAAGAAGGTTTGTCACATTTTAGATGAGCTAACTCCTGAGTCTAAAAGGGAAAATGGCCTTTCTTCGCATGGGGAGCTTATCACGTATACAAAAGATCGCCCTGGACATGATCAACGTTATGCCGTTGACGATCAAAAAATACGAACAGAATTGGGCTGGAAACCGGTAGAGGACTTTCATACCGGCCTTCAGAAGACTATAAAATGGTATATAAGGCAATGGGCGAAAAGCAAAGTCCATTAATTTCTGTCGTTATTCCGGTCTACGGCTGTACACAATGCCTCCGTGAATTATGCAGTCGAATCAAAACTACGATAGAAGAGATTCCAGCCCAATACGAAATCATTCTAGTTAATGATGCTAGTCCGGATAATGCTTGGCAGACCATTAAAGATTTGAATAATAAAGATAAACAAATTAGAGGATTGAACTTAGCTCGAAATTTTGGACAACACCATGCAATAACGGCAGGACTTGATTACACAAACGGAGACTGGGTTGTCGTCATGGATTGTGATTTACAAGATCGACCAGAAGAAATAAAAAAATTGTATAAAAAGAGTCAAGAAGGTTATGAGGTGGTTTTCGGAAAACGTATGGAACGCAGAGATAATTGGTTGAAGAAGAAGTCATCACAATTTTTCTACCGCATCTATGATTATTTTTCTGGTGGGACATCTGATTATACAATTGCCAATTACAGTATCGTATCTCAAAAAGTAGTAGTAGGCTATCGACAAATGCGAGAACAAAATCGTTTTTTTCCCTTGTTTTTGCAGTGGATGGGATATGAAAGCACCTCTATTCCAATTGAACATGACGCACGAAAAGAAGGGAAATCTTCCTATAATCTAAAGAAATTAATTACGTTAGCAACGGATGCGATTATTTCCCAATCTAATAAGCCATTGAGGCTATCCATTCAATTCGGATTTCTTATTTCTTCTGTATCCTTTATTTACGGTATGTACTTATTTGGTAGATATTTTTTCCTTGCTGAACCTGTACAAGGTTGGACAAGTGTCATGGTTTCTATCTATTTCATTGGTGGATTGATTTTCTTTAATTTTGGAATTCTAGGATTATATATCGGAAAGGTATTTAATGAAACAAAAGATCGGCCGCTTTATTTGATAAGAGAAACAACAGACAGTAAAGAATATGAAACAAACAAACGGAGCTGATAGCATGGACACATATTTAAAACCAACCCCTTGGGATAAACGGAATTTTCATATTAATACGTATGAGCTCACCAGCACTTCAGAGGAAGCCTTACAGGAAACGAATCAAATAGAAGGACATTTCACTCTAAAGATTGATCCAACTATCAATACAGAGAAGTTGTATAAATACGGCTTTTATTATACAGATACGTTAATAGAACCAGTATGCCAAAAAAGCAAATTGAAATTATTCAAACAAGATGGTATGGAGCTTTCTAGAGATTATGATAAAGCACATATTTTAGAAATCGCTGGTGAAGTCTTTACAAATGGACGATTTCATCGTGACTTTAATATTCCTAATTTCATGGCTGATCATCGCTATAAAAACTGGGTAAATGATTTAATTCAAGCAGATAAAATTGTTGCGCTAATCTACGGAAATCATTTAGCTGGCTTCTTTGCTTATGATTCTAATAAAGTCCTTCTACTAGCGATGGATAAATCCTATCGCGGGAGAGGTCTTGCAAAATCGTTTACCAGCCATTGTGTTGATGAATTGTTTCGTATTGGCAATTATGAGGAAGTCAGAACATCGATTTCTCCTTCGAATCCGGCATCATTAAATGTTTTTATTTCATTAGGCTTCCGATTAAATGGTGCTGTAGATGTCTATCATAAATTAAATGGCTCTTTACCAGTTGGGGTGTAACAATGGGATATCTGTATATTCTTGGGACCATTGGGTTCACAGTTTATGGCCAATTAATTCTAAAATGGAAAATTGATCAATATGGAAGTTTACCAAATGCATTTATGGGGAAAATCAATTTCCTACTACAGTTATTACTAAATCCATGGATTCTATCTGGCTTGTTTTCTGCTTTTCTAGCAGCGCTATGCTGGATGGTAGCGATGACTAAGTTTGATATTAGCTATGCATATCCTTTTATGAGTCTTTCTTTTGTACTTGTATTTATACTTTCTGCTGTACTATTTGGGGAACCAGTATCTCCTCCAAAAATAGTCGGATTTTCCCTTGTGATTGCAGGTATTATTATAATGAGGTGATTCTATGATTCCGTTTAATAAACCTTGTGTGATTGGTTCAGAGATGACCGCTATCCAACAAGCTATCACGTTCAACAAAATTTCGGGTAATGGTTCATTTGGAAAAAAATGTACGAACTGGTTAGAGAACCAGTTAACTTGTGATAAAGCATTACTGACCCCTTCCTGTACCGCAGCATTAGAGATGACCGCTTTATTATTGAATGTTCAACCAGATGATGAAGTTATTATGCCTTCTTATACATTTGTTTCTACTGCCAATGCCTATGCATTACGCGGTGCTTCGATTCGATTTGTTGATATTGATCCAGGCACCATGAATATTGATCCAAAGGAAGTGGCACGGGCGATTACCGATCAGACCAAAGCCATTGTGGTCGTTCACTATGCTGGTGTAAGCTGTGATATGGATGAAATATTAACGTTAGCAAACAGCCATAATTTATGGGTTATTGAAGATGCCGCACAAGGCTTAATGAGTACATATAAAGGAAAAGCACTTGGTTCGATTGGACACATGGGAACACTTAGCTTTCATGATACTAAGAATTATACGTGTGGTGAGGGCGGTGCATTACTCATTAACGATCCTTCCCTTAGCGAACGGGCAGAGATGATCCAGGAAAAAGGAACGAATCGTTCTCAATTTATTCGTGGAGAGATCGACAAATATACATGGAGAGATGTTGGTTCATCCTATTTATTAAGTGAAATTAATGCTGCCTATTTATCCGTACAGCTTGAACACGCTAGTAAGATCCATCACGATCGTCTACATAGTTGGAACCAATACAATCACGGTTTACTAAACTTACAGCTGGCTGGAAAGATTGATTTACCAACCGTTCCCAATCCATGTGAACATAATGCACATATGTATTATATTAAAATGAAAAACCAGTCAGAAAGATATCAATTGCAACAGTTTTTAGACGAACATGAGATTGTGACAGCTACTCATTATGTTCCCTTACATAGCGCACATGCTGGGAAACAATTCGGTGCATTTATTGGTGAGGATACGCATACAACAACGGAAAGTAATCGCTTATTACGCTTACCGCTTTACTATGGGATAGGAGAAGAGGCAATTAATGATGTGGTCAACAAAATACAACTGTTTTTCCAACCATAAGCTTCTGATAGGCATTGCTTGTCTAGTTATCGTTGCCTACCTGATGCCGTATTACATTCTAGGTGAAGACACACATATTCGTGTACACGATAATTTAGACTCCAATATCGTATGGTATCACTTGCTTGCAGAAAGTGGCCAAATTTTTAGCTTAACGGATACGATATTTCCCAACATCATTAATGGGTTACCAAGAAGTTCCCTACCTTCTGGATTAGATGCAATGGTATGGCTATATACCATGTTTGAACCCATGACAGCGTACAGCATTGGGCAAACTATCATGCGGTTCGTGGCTTTTTTCGGTATGTATCTATTATTAAAGCATTTCACTTCGTTTGGTAGGAAGATACCAATCATTACTGTTGGTTCCTCGTTAGGGTTTGCTTTATTACCCTATTGGCCATCAGGTATGCTATCGATTGCTGGATTACCACTAGCCTTGTTCTTATTTTTATCCATTCGGAAATATGGGAAAGCAACACCTTGGTATTATTGGCTAACCCTATTGCTTATCCCATTTCTGTCTAGTTTTGTGCTAACCTTTGTTTTCTTTTTAACCATCATGGGTCTAATTTGGCTTATCGATTGGATTCGCTTGAAGCAGTTTCATTGGCCGTTTTTTGGGGCAATTGCAGCAATGACAAGTATTTATGTACTAAAAAATTACCTATTAATCACGTCCATGTTTTTTAGTTCGGGATTCACTTCTCATCGCGACGCATTAAATTTAGGGCATAATTCCTTGCAACGAAGTGTAGAGTTATCATTTGAAAATTTCCTCTATGGTCATACCCATGATATGGCACAGCATTACTGGATTATTATACCGGTAATTGGGTTTGCCTTTATCATTGCAGGCTATCGGTCTATTAAACCAACATGGTTATTAGGATTATTTTTTATTAATTTTTCCCTTTCCATCTGGTATGCATTTTGGTATTGGGAGGGATGGCGTGTAGTGAAGGATAATTTTATGATTGCCAACACCTTCAATTTTGCCCGGATTCACTTTTTCGATCCAGCTATTTGGTACATCTGCTTTGCTTTAGCATTGGCAATTATTTGGAAACACCTTCGCTTTGGTAGATTCATTGCTGTTTTTTTAATTATTGCTCAATGCGGGCTGGTTTTATTTCCATTAAATGAGGAAAGTAAATATAATTCTATTGGCACACCGACATTTAAAGAATTTTATTCTGAAGAATTGTTTACTGAAATTCAGTTATATATTGGTAAGAATCTCGAAGATTACCGAGTGGTAAGTATTGGAATGCATCCAACTATCGCACAGTACAATGGGTTTTATACGCTGGATACATACAATAACAGTTTTCCTTTGGGTTATAAACAAGCGTTTAGGAGAATTATTGCGGACGAACTTGAAAAAAATCCATTGTTAGAGAATTATTTTGATACGTGGGGCGGTAGATTATATATGTATGTAGCTGAACACGGTGAAAATTATCTCTATACCAAAAATCGGAATGACCCAATTGAAGATCTGGATATAAATACGAAGGCATTGAAAGATCTGGGAGGAGAGTATATCTTAGCAGCTGTACCTATTAATAATGCAGAGGAACTTCATCTCACACTAGAGAAGACATTCGAACACCCTAATGCTGCATGGAAGATTTGGCTTTATCATGTAGATTAGTGGAATCGCGCAAGCTCAACGGCAGAGCTGCGCGACCTTTTATGAAATGTGTGATTTCTAGTGAGCAGTATATATACAGGACTATTCTCCATTTCCATGCATTAACTATCCATATTTTGATAATCCCATAGCAACTTCCATTCTCCATCAACCTCTGCCATATAAACATCCTGTATTAAGGTAGAATTACCGTATTTCCCGTTAAAATGTTGAGAGACGGTGATTCGATAAACGATCGGAATTGGTTCTCCCTCTACTGTAGGAAGCCAATTCTTCATTTCCTCGATATCTCCAAAGCTATATGTGAAATGGAGTACTCCAAAATAATTCATAATGACATCTGATCGATCCTGAATATACGTTCCTTTTGGAAATTTTTCTTTCATCATTGGATGCAACATTTCCCAGGACTCAGAAAAAGCTCCTCTTTGCTCATAGGCGTAAAATTCCTCGGCAGCCTCCTCTGCTTGATGCTCTGGTGATGATGCAACAACAAAATATATGGTGCCCGCAACAGCAATAGCAAGTATAAAAAGCAATAGTAATAGTTTATGCAAAGTTTCATCTCCTTTTTATGCTTGCTACCATATTATTCATAGCTACAACAAATTATTATTAGAACGACTAGTAACATTCATCTTCAACTAATTCATTAGCTTAACTCGAAAAATATTACAGAAAACCGAGAAAGATACACCTCTTAAATAAACAATTTATAGGGACTGGTATAGAAAAGGCTATGGGAGAAGAAAATTTTGTGAAGCCCCAGGAGTCAGTATGCTTTACTAGAGACAAAACCTCGCCCGCGGAAATCATAGTATTTTAATGGTGCGACGATAGAACCTATTTTAAGTAATGAAACCGTTCGGGTTAGGATCTGGATAAAATTCGTCTCTCCCAGCCTCCTTGCATCAATCCTCAATATATACAGAATCGATAATGGTTCGTTCGAAAGTAGAACCTTTCTTTGTTTTTCCACTAATGTCTACGGTAATATTATAAGCTTGATTTTTCTTTGGAAATGTTAGATTTGTAGACATATCTACATTTCCTTTCGTTGAAAATGACTTTACTTCGTTCATCGTTCCAGACTCCACTATTTTATAGCTGGCTTTTAAGCTATCTTCTTGAATGAAGGAATCATCAGTCTTTAATTGATAATAAAATGATTTATTTTTACTATTTTTATTCATATTCGATACTAGATTCCACTTCCTTGGAGTATCATAATTGGCAACAAGCAAATAGGCACTATCCTGTTTACTCCCTAGTTCAACCATCCATTCTCCAGAGACAGGATTTTTTACTGGAATTGTATATGCAGTAGCTCCTGTAAATATCCCTCCGGATTCTTGAGTTGTTGCTTGCGTAGCTATATACGATTTGCCCGATGGATCTATTAATGCAAGCTGATTTAATTCATGAGCCGCATAAACTTGCACTGTTATCTCGTCTACACCATCTTCAATCGGTAGAGAAAGCTGATCGCTCTTATTTTGAACTAGCGAATTACCACGTACTAAATGGTCTGAGGTGGGTAATGGCATTCTATAGGAGCTTGGTGAGAAGCTTCTTCCAGGCACCGATTCATCCGCTATGAAGCTCTCAAAGACAGGAAATATGACTTCACTGCGAACTGAAGTATGATTCCAGTCTCCTATAGCAATTTCTTGACCACCCGGTAAATTACTACTAACAGCTGTTACTACACCATCATTATCTCCATAACTAGAGAGATAGACGCCACCATACCAAGTAGCAGAGAATATGGACCCCCAATCCGTTCCTCCAAGCGTATAAATATCGTTGTAGTATGCATATGGTTCAGAATCAGTGATGGAGCGAAAATGCTCCATATATCCTGTCTCCACTGCAGTAGTGCCTTCCCCTTGCATACCGAGTAAATCTGCCAGCCAACCAGCCCAGGAGCTATTTGCCAAATCTGCTAGCTGTGAGCCATGATGTGGACTAGAAAGCGTAATAATATTATCTACATATTGCCATGCATCATAATATGTTACTGCAGCCTGAGCATCAACTCCTCCTTTACTATAGGCAACTAATGTAATTGGCTGGCCATTAAAATGCGCGGCTATTTCTTCAATTTTGTCAGCAAGTAGTCTTCCGTTATCCCACATATCAGCCGAAGCCCCACCAGCATCGTATAGCTGAACAAATGCCGTATGATAGCCTGCCTCATAGGCTGCCTCATACAAACCATTGTCTTCCCAAAAGATCTGAGCCACATTGTTTAATCCTGGGACAAATAATAAGACAGGTGCTCCCTCTTGTGGATGTTCAGGTGTCTCCCCAACAAACCATTCTCCTGGTGTTTCATCGTTACCGTTATTTCCTTTCCCAAATACCGTTATGTCGTCACCCTTGCCTACAAGTCGTGGACTAGCTATACCTTTTGCTTGTGCTGCTAC
Organism: Virgibacillus salarius; assembly: GCF_039521925.1. NCBI lineage: Bacteria > Bacillati > Bacillota > Bacilli > Caryophanales > Bacillaceae > Virgibacillus > Virgibacillus salarius. The sequence goes on from NZ_BAAACY010000018.1 coordinate 9,430, forward strand.
ATAACACGGAATGGATATTACAAGTAAACCGAAAAGAAACATAACGAGCAGTCGAATCGTCATCTCTTCTCCCCCATTCAGAATATTAGTGGTAGTTACTATATAAACATCATTGTAAAATGATGGAACTGAAAAGGGCTTTTACTCCTTTATATTTATGAAAAACAGGGCTTCTTTAATAACTAACTAAAGTAAAGAAGTTATAAAGCGATGATTATTTAAAACACTACAGCCTTTTATTTTAAAAACTGCTGAATTCGTAGCCAACGAATTCAGCAGTTGTTCACCATAGATGTATCATCGTTTGTACATAAATCTGTACCATAATATAAAATACGATTGCATATTTAAAATTAAAGCGAATCCCATTTTTAAAACCATTTAAACCGTTCGAGGCACTTAAAATAATTACTGGCATTATCAGAGGTGAAATTAAAATAGAGATGACGCTACCAGATGCGACTGCTAATACAATTAACTCAGGAGGATATGGTAGAGCGATATTTTCTAATATTCCTGCTACTAAAACCATCACGGTTAATGGTCCCATTCCAATAAACCCAAGGAAAATCACAATAAATGGAAGAAGATATAGGATATTAATAAATGGTAGCATCTCTTGCAACGCATAAACACCATCCACTACATAATCACCAAAATTTGTTTGATTTAACGCATAAATTAATACTCCTGCACCGAGCATAATGCTAAGCTGATATGATTGATTTGTCATATTTTGCTGAAAGTAAATTTTCGCTTCTTCTACAAATTTTTTCGGTTTCTTTTTGACCACGTAATAGAAGCAAGTCCAGATTATCACTGTTAGAGGAATTACCATCATTAGATCCGTGGAAAAAATGGCATGGATAATAAAGATTGATCCAAATAAACTAATTAAGAAAAACGGAGCAAAATTCGCTCATTCCTTATCACTACATGCTCAGATTTACGCTTCCTCTAGTAGC
>NZ_BAAACY010000019.1:0-79909 GCF_039521925.1 Virgibacillus salarius
CAGAAGTTAAGCTCTCCAGCGCCGATGGTAGTTGGGGCTTTGCCCCTGCAAGAGTAGGACGCCGCCAGGCGAACAAGAAGGAAGACTGAGTGAATTTTTTTACTCAGTCTTTTTTGTAGTCTAGGAATTAATTAAATTTGATCCTGTGTATAAATATGGGCGTGTTGAGCCGCGTCCACCCGGCTCTAGCACCCAGAAACAAGGTAACTTCACGAATAACCCTAATCTAAGTCATCATCGGCTCGCAAGCTCACCGTGATTCCTTTACCTCCGTTGACTCGCTCCATTTGTTCTTATGTAAAATATTTGGCCAGTAGTATTATGATAAATAGCAAGGTTTAATCATATATATAAGAGAAAAATATAAAAAGATGCCACTATACCTTTTATTTAGATTCATGTAAAATGAAGGGAAAAATGGACAGGGGGGTGCGAAAATTGCAAGCTTTTTTAGACGAATTATTGGGTGATCATTTTTATCTTATTATGTTACGTGTATTAATTGCGTTAGTTCTTTCTGGGTTAATTGGATTTGAAAGAGAAGTAAAGAATCATTCAGCCGGTTTTCGCACACATATCTTAGTTGGGGTCGGAGCCTGTTTAATGATGCTACTTTCCTTATTTGGATTTGAGTCATTTATGGAGTATGATAACGTTCGATTCGATCCTGCGAGAATACCATCCTATGTAATAAGCGGGATAGGTTTTCTGGGAGCAGGAACAATTATTGTTTATGGTGGCGCAATTCGCGGTTTAACAACTGCTGCTTCCATATGGACAGTTGCTGGTATAGGGCTTGTGGTTGGTGCCGGCATGTACGCAGCTGCTGTTTTTACGACATTTATCATTTTACTAAGTTTAATTTTTCTTAATAATTTTGAGCGACTATTTACAAAGGGGGGACTTCCCACTTAATTGAGATTGTCACCTTACCCGATCTAAAGGTGAATGAGCTTGTTTCAGCGTTGGAAAAATTCGATTTAACCATAAAAAAAGTAGAGATTATTAAAATAGAAAACGACTTGCGAAATATTTTTATTAAAATAGAAAGAAAGCCAGATCTAGATCGAATTTCTTTATTTGAGGAAATTTCTAAAGTAGATCATGTGAAAAATATATCTGAGCTTAAGTAAATGGGGCTGCTAGAAGAACTTTACAACATATAATATGGTGTAAGGTTCTTTTTTTAATAGAAGAAATGATAGAGATCTCGTTCATTCATAGGTTTCGTAATGGTGATTTTTGTCTAGAATAAACATAGAACAAGGTATTTGCATCTTCTCGATTTTGACGTATAATAAAGGTAAAGTCAAAGATAGTCAAAGTCAAAGGATGCAGCTAAAAAGGGGGTGGGCATATGAGTAATATTTCAGATGTGATAGAAAATTATTTAAAACAGATACTTCAGGCTAAAGGAAAAAATGTGATTGAAATTAAACGAAGCGAGATCGCTGATCAATTTCAATGTGTCCCCTCACAGATAAATTATGTGATTAATACGCGCTTTACTGTGGAAAAAGGATATATAGTGGAGAGTAAACGTGGTGGTGGTGGATATATTCGTATTATGCGAGTAATTCATCAAGATAAATCAGAATTAATCAATGAAATAATTGAAATGATTAATCCAACAGTTTCTCAACAAAAATCTGTCGATGTGTTAGAAAGGCTATTGGAAGAAAATCTTATTACAGAACGCGAAGCAAAAATTATGCTGAGTGCTATTGATAGAAATACACTCGCATTTCAATTGCCTTTACGAGATGAAATTCGTGCGCGCATACTTACAACGATGCTGAATACGCTAAAGTATTTGAATAAGTAGGGGGGAATGCAAATGGAATGCCAGGAATGTCATGAACGACCTGCTACACTGCACTTTACACAATTGATTCAGGGACAAAAGATGGAAGTGCATGTATGTAAAGTTTGTGCAAAAGAAAAAGGATATTTGACATATCCAGAAGATGGATATTCATTGCATAATTTACTTTCTGGGCTCTTTAACTTTGATACATCAAATATGGCGGGACCTCAAGGGTCAGCCTATCAGCAAGTAAAAGAGCTACAGTGTCCTAAATGTGAAATGACCTTCTCGGAATTCAAACAAATAGGGAAATTTGGATGTGCGCTTTGCTACGAAACGTTTAATCATCGTCTGGACCCTATTTTCCGACGAGTACATGCTGGTAATACAAAGCATAGCGGAAAAATCCCTAAACGCCAAGGTGGGGATTTGCATAAGAAGAAGCAAGCAGAAGAATTAAAAGTAAAACTAAAAACGCTGGTGGAGAATGAGGAATTTGAAGAGGCTGCTAAAATAAGAGATAAAATTAAAGCGTTAAATCATGCGCAAGATGATTCGGGAGCAGGTGATCATACATGACACTACAGCAATTTATGAATAAGGCTATTAGCCCTTGGATGAGGGAGGAAGGACCAGATAGCGATATTGTACTAAGTAGTCGTATTCGCCTTGCAAGGAACTTTGCAAATATTGCTTATCCAATTCTTGCTGAGCCAAATCAATTAGAAGAAATAAGGAATTTCTTTAAAGAGAAATATGAAAATCAGTCATTTAGCGAGTATAAGAATATTTCCTTTATTTCTATCCGGGACTTATCAGCAGTTGAGAAACGCGTACTAGTAGAAAAACATTTAATCAGCCCATTATTGGCAAAGCACTCAGAGTCAGCTGCAACACTTATTTCTGAGAATGAACAGGTGTCCTTGATGATCAACGAGGAAGATCATATTCGTTTGCAACTGTACTTTCCAGGATTTCAATTATCTAAGGCGTTGCAAAAGGCATTTGAATTTGATGATTGGTTAGAAGAAAAAATTAATTATGCCTTTGATGAAACAAGAGGATACCTTACGAGCTGCCCTACTAATGTAGGTACTGGGATGCGTGCATCTGTCATGATGCATCTACCAGCTCTTGTTTTAACAAAACAAATAAATCGTATGATACCTGCCATTAATCAGTTAGGGCTTGTAGTCCGCGGTATTTATGGAGAAGGTAGTGAAGCGCAAGGTAATATTTTTCAAATATCTAATCAAATTACACTTGGAAAATCAGAAGAAGATATTGTGGAGGATTTACAAAGTGTCGTAAAACAGCTCATAGAGCATGAAAGATATGCTAGAAAACAATTAATGGAGCAATCAAGTGACAAAATGGAGGATAGAATTTATCGTTCCTTTGGTGTTTTGGAATATGCTAGGATCATGGAGTCGAAAGAAGCTGCTAAATGCTTATCTAATGTACGCCTAGGAATTGATTTAGGCCTTGTGAAAAATGTTTCACGAAATATCCTCAATGAATTAATGATACTTACTCAGCCAGGATTCCTACAACAATATGCCAAAAAGACATTGACAGCGAATGAACGTGATATATTACGAGCATCACTTATTCGCCAACGTTTACAATTAGAGAAATAGATAGGAGGAATTTTTTATATGATGTTTGGACGTTTTACAGAAAGAGCACAAAAGGTGTTAGCTTTATCTCAAGAAGAAGCCGTACGATTAGGCCATAATAATATTGGTACAGAACATATCCTCCTTGGACTTGTACGTGAAGGAGAGGGGATTGCGGCAAAAGCATTGCAATCTTTAGGGCTGGAAATTTCAAAAATACAAGAAGAGGTTGAAAAGCTAATTGGTGTTGGCAAACAACCGATGCAGTCAATACATTATACACCCCGTGCCAAAAAGGTTGTGGAGCTATCTCAGGATGAAGCAAGAAAGCTTGGCCACTCCTATGTAGGTACAGAGCATATATTGCTTGGTCTTATTCGTGAAGGAGAAGGTGTTGCTGCTCGTGTATTAAATAATTTAGGTGTTAGCCTAAATAAAGCTAGACAACAAGTGCTACAATTGCTTGGAAGTAATGAATCCCAGGCTAACAGACAGGGGCGCGGTCAACAATCTAATGCAAACACGCCGACGCTTGATTCACTTGCTCGTGATTTAACGGTAAGTGCGAAAGAAGGTAATATTGACCCCGTTATTGGCCGTAGCAAAGAAATTGAGCGCGTTATTCAAGTGTTAAGTCGTAGAACTAAGAATAATCCAGTTTTAATTGGTGAACCAGGTGTAGGTAAGACTGCCGTAGCCGAAGGGCTTGCACAGCAAATTATTAATAACGAAGTGCCAGAGACATTACGAGACAAACGAGTGATGACACTGGATATGGGTACAGTTGTAGCGGGAACAAAATATCGTGGAGAATTTGAAGATCGATTAAAGAAGGTTATGGAAGAGATTCGCCAGGCTGGAAATATTATACTGTTTATTGATGAGTTGCATACATTAATTGGCGCAGGAGGGGCTGAAGGTGCGATTGATGCATCAAATATTCTAAAACCCTCATTAGCCCGTGGGGAGCTTCAGTGTATTGGAGCTACAACGCTTGACGAGTACCGTAAATATATTGAAAAAGATGCAGCGCTAGAACGTAGATTTCAACCTATACAGGTAGATGAACCGACGTTAGAGGAAACCGTCCAAATTTTAAATGGTTTACGTGATCGTTATGAAGCACATCATCGCGTGACGATAACCGATGAAGCGATTGAAGCAGCTGCAAGTCTATCTGATCGTTATATTACAGACCGCTTTTTACCAGATAAAGCTATCGACTTGATTGACGAGGCTGGATCGAAGGTACGCTTACGCTCCTACACGGTACCACCTAATTTAAAGGAACTAGAACAAAAGCTGGAAGAAGTAAGAAAAGAAAAGGATGCGGCTGTACAAAGTCAGGAATTTGAAAAAGCAGCATCGCTTCGTGATTCTGAACAACGACTTCGTGAAGAATTAGAAGAAACAAAGAATGAGTGGAAAGAAAAGCAAGGACAAACCGATTCGGAAGTAACTATAGAAGATATTGCTAGTGTCGTTTCTACATGGACTGGTGTACCGGTTTCTAAATTGACAAAGGATGAAAGCGAACGATTGCTGAATATGGAAGATACGCTTCATAATCGTGTGATTGGTCAAGAAGAAGCTGTGAATGCAATTTCGAAAGCTATCAGAAGAGCTCGTGCAGGCTTAAAAGATCCAAAACGTCCGATAGGTTCTTTTATCTTCTTAGGACCAACAGGTGTAGGGAAAACGGAACTTGCTCGAGCACTAGCCGAAGCAATGTTTGCTGATGAGGATGCTATGATTCGTATTGACATGTCAGAGTATATGGAAAAACATGCTACGTCTCGTTTGGTAGGTTCACCTCCTGGTTATGTTGGCTATGATGAAGGTGGTCAGCTTACAGAAAAGGTTCGTAGAAAGCCATATTCTGTTGTATTACTTGATGAAGTGGAGAAGGCACACCCAGAAGTATTTAATATTCTATTACAAGTACTAGAGGATGGCCGTTTAACTGACTCGAAAGGTCGCGTAGTTGATTTCCGCAACACGGTATTAATTATGACATCTAATGTTGGTGCAAATGAGTTAAAACGTAATAAATATGTCGGCTTTAATTTGGAGGAAAATGGTCAAGATTATAAAGATATGAAATCTAAGGTTACAGAAGAATTGAAAAAGGCATTTCGTCCAGAATTCTTGAACCGTATTGATGAGACCATCGTATTCCATTCATTAGAGAAAAAACATATGAAGAATATTGTAACGTTAATGATTGAACAGTTACAGCAACGGCTTAAAGAACAGGATATTGATTTTTCGTTAACAGATAAAGCGTTAGATAAAATTGCTAATGAAGGTTTTGATCCCGAATACGGAGCACGACCGTTACGCCGTTCGATTCAAAAAAATATCGAAGATCTCTTATCAGAAGAATTACTTAAGGAGACAATCCAAAAAGGTCAAAAAGTGAAAATTGGCCTGAATAATAAAGGTGAATTTATTATTCTTCCATAGACGATGATAAGCAAAAAAGTAGGGAAAGGGGCTATCCAAAAAGTAGCCTGTACCTACATAACTGGAATATACTCGCTTCTTGCATGAAATGGTTCAGCCTCCTATTGTGGGTACAACACTCATGTTAGGTCTGCAAACTGTTTCTCTTTCTGCAGGAGTCTTGTATATTCCAGTTTTCTTTATATAAATAAGTGTGAGACTAATCCTTTTCTTAAACGATTAGCTAACATAAATACTGTATAGGTACTCGAGGCCATGCATATTCTTTTGTTTGTGGGGAAAAAGTCACTTAGGAGTATAGCGTAAATGAATAAGGTATTCATGTTTTTTAGTAATAAGGAACGATTCTTATAAGGGAAGCAGGAATTTGTGGCAAGACTATGGAAATTATTGATTAAATTGATAGGAACCTGTAACTTTATCATTGCAATAATCGTATATAATAGATAAGTGAAGGGGTAGAGAAAATTGGCAAAGCGAAAAACGAAATATGTTTGTCAGGAATGTGGCTATGAATCCCCTAAATGGATGGGGAAATGTCCTGGATGTCACAATTGGAATACCTTTGTAGAGGAAGTAGAGATAACTGGAGGTCGACATAAGCAGGCTTTTCAAACAGGTGCTAGATCTACCGTCGGCAAGCCAGAGAAAATCACTTCTATCGAATCAGAAGAGGAACCACGTGTAACAACCTCTATGAAGGAATTTAACCGCGTATTAGGAGGCGGAATCGTACCAGGGTCATTGGTGTTGATTGGTGGCGATCCGGGTATTGGAAAGTCTACATTACTTTTACAGATCTCAGCGCAATTAGCGGATAAGCAATTACCTGTCCTTTATATATCTGGAGAGGAATCTACAAGGCAAACGAAGCTACGAGCAGACCGTTTAGGTGTTAAAGCGGATTTACTTTATGTATTAGCGGAAACAAATTTATTAGATATATCCAATCAAGTAGAAGCCATTAAGCCTTCTTTTGTTGTTATTGATTCTATCCAGACGATTTTTCGGGAAGAGGTTTCAAGTGCACCGGGAAGTGTTTCACAGGTTCGCGAATGCACGGCAGAGCTGATGAAGCTGGCAAAATCAAATGGCATTCCTATTTTTATTGTGGGACATGTAACAAAGGAAGGGGCTATAGCTGGTCCCAGGCTGTTAGAGCACATGGTTGATGCGGTTCTTTATTTTGAAGGAGAGCGGCATCATACGTATCGTATTTTACGTGGGGTGAAAAATCGTTTCGGTAGTACGAATGAGATGGGGATATTTGAAATGAAAGAAGAAGGACTAAGGGAAGTAATGAATCCTTCTGAAATCTTCCTAGAAGAGCGCTCACAAGGAGCTGCTGGGTCAACTGTTGTTGCTTCTATGGAAGGAACAAGGCCTGTGCTTGTTGAAATTCAAGCGTTGATTTCACCTTCAGCCTTTGGGAACCCACGGAGGATGGCAACAGGGATTGATCATAATCGTGTTCCGCTGCTTATGGCAGTGCTGGAGAAGCGTGTTGGACTTATGTTACAGAATCAGGACGCCTATATAAAAGTAGCAGGTGGCGTAAAATTGGATGAACCCGCGATTGATTTAGCAATAGCAGTAAGTATTGCATCGAGTTTTCGTGATCAACCAACAAAGCCTGATGATATTTTTGTTGGAGAAGTTGGATTAACGGGAGAGATTAGACGTGTATCTCGTATCGAACAACGAGTTCAAGAAGCGGCAAAGCTAGGTTTTAAGCGCGTTATTTGTCCAAAAAATAATTTGGACGGTTGGACAGTTCCAGATAGTATTGAGGTTATCGGTGTAGAATCCGTTCAACAAGCATTAAATATTGGAGTCAGCAGGTAGTTAAGTCTTGGAAATAATAAAATTTTCCCTTATGGATAAATAGGCGCATGTTGAGCCGCGTCCAGCTCCAGCGCCCAGAAACGAAGCGACATCACGAATGACCCTAGGATAAGTCATTATTGGCTCGCAAGCTCACCGTGCTTCCTTTATCTCCGTTGACTCGCTCCAGTCGGTACGTTTCAAATCGGGTGCTTGCACTTTTGCTCCTAAATTCATTGCTATTGGATTACTTATATGATATAATTTTATTTTTATATATTTGAATGTTAATTTTAGCTGTGCTATGATTTAGTTGATATAATAGCTTATTTTATTACTTTTGAAGGATTATTTTTTTCTATCGTAGGCAATAATATAAGGTAGGAGGTGGCAGTGGTGCTGAAAAAAATAGTTCATTTATTTTTTGTTATCATGGGTGGTACCGTTGGGTATTTATATATCCCGGATATTGTAAACTTATTGGATATTACTAATGCAAACTGGGTATCATCACCATATGCAGGAACAATAATCGGTGCAATTATTTTCTTTCTCATTTCATATTGGCTTGGGGATTATATTGTAGGGTTTTTAAAGTGGGTAGAAGAAGCACTTATAAAATTGCCTGTTGGTGATTTGTTTTTTGGAAGTTTAGGGTTAATGGTAGGATTAGTTATTGCTTTTCTAATAAATATACCGTTAACAGATATCAATATTGAACTAGTATCTCAAGTTTTACCGCTATTTATCACAATATTATTGGGGTATTTTGGTTTTCAAGTCGGGTTTAGACGTAGAGATGAATTTGTAAATTTATTAAACATTAATAAAAAAGAACGAGAGAAACGCAAACCGTCTGATACGGAGTATACACAAACGATTCAACCTAAAGCTAAAATACTGGATACAAGTGTCATTATTGATGGTCGTGTAGCGGATATTTGCCAAACGAGTTTTCTTGAAGGGACAATTGTTATTCCGCAATTTGTACTTGGTGAGTTGCAACATATTGCAGACTCTTCTGATGTGTTAAAAAGGAACAGAGGTCGAAGAGGGCTCGATGTATTAAATCGAATTCAAAAAGAATTACCTGTAAAAGTGGAAATTTATGAAGGTGATTTTGAGGATATCCATGAAGTGGATAGTAAGCTTATTAAATTAGCAAAGGTAATTGATGGAATTGTTGTTACCAATGATTTTAATTTAAATAAGGTCTGTGATCTACAAGGTGTTCCTGTCTTAAATATTAATGATCTGGCAAATGCTGTGAAGCCAGTTGTACTACCTGGCGAAGAGCTTGTTGTTCAAGTGATTAAAGATGGTAAAGAACATAACCAAGGAATTGCCTACCTTGACGACGGAACGATGATTGTTGTGGAAGAAGGTAGAGATTATATTGGAAAAACAATTGAAGTTTTAATTACCAGTGTGTTGCAAACATCTGCCGGTAGAATGATATTTGCCAAGCCAAAATTACTTGAAAAAGCACTATAAAAAGGGTATAACTTATAGAGGATAGAAAAAAGTGATAACATGTCATTGTTATCACTTTTGTTATACTATATATATACTATTTTGGCTCAAAAAGATTAGTGATTCAATTTACATTATGTTTGAAGAATAGAAAGGGGCAGAACCATGACAAACCAGGTTCGTGTACGTTATGCACCAAGCCCAACAGGTCATTTGCATATCGGAAACGCACGTACAGCATTATTTAACTATTTATATGCGAAACATTTTAACGGGAAAATGGTTATTCGTATTGAAGACACAGATGATAAACGAAATGTGGCTGGTGGTGAAGAGAGTCAGCTGAAGTTTCTTCAATGGCTAGGTGTCGAATGGGATGAAGGAGCAGATATAGGCGGCGAATACGGTCCCTACCGTCAAATGGAGCGTCTTGATTTATATCAAAAATATGTGGACGAGCTATTAGAAAGAGGCTTGGCTTATAAATGCTATATGACGGAAGAAGAGCTTGAGGCAGAAAGAGAACAGCAACGTGCGAGTGGGCAAGTACCTAAGTATTCGGGTGCGCATCGTGATTTAAGCGAAGAACAAATCACAGCATTTGAAAAAGAAGGACGTCAACCAAGTATTCGTATGAGAGTTCCGGAAAATGAAACATATACATTTAATGACATCGTTAGAGGCGAAATTACGTTTGAATCCAGTGATTTTGGTGATTGGGTTATTGTGAAGAAAAATGGTATACCTACGTATAATTTTGCTGTTGCTATTGATGATCACTTAATGGAAATAACGCATGTACTTCGAGGAGAGGAACATATTTCCAATACGCCGAAGCAAATGATGGTTTACAATGCGTTTGATTGGGACGCACCGCAATTTGGACATATGACGCTTATTTTAAATGAAGAACGGAAAAAGCTGAGCAAGCGAGACCAGCACATTTTGCAATTTATTGAGCAGTACTATAACCTTGGTTATTTACCAGAGACGCTTTTTAACTTCATTGCTTTATTAGGATGGTCGCCTGTTGGAGAGGAAGAAATTTTTGATAAAGATACATTAATTGATATCTTTGATCCTGAACGATTGTCTACTTCAGCTGCGATTTTTGATCGTCATAAATTAAAATGGATGAATAATGAATATATTAAAGCGGCAGATTTAAAGGATGTCATTGAGCTTGCAATGCCGCATTTGGTGGAAGCTGGGAAATTACCACAGCAAATAAGTGATGAAAAGAAACAGTGGGCTGAACAGGTGATTGCTCTATACAAAGAACAATTAAGATATGGAGCAGAGATTGTAGAGTTAACAGATCTTTTCTTTAATGAGGAATTGTCGCTTGATGAAGGTGCAATGGATGTGCTTCAAGAGGAGCAGGTTCCAGAAGTACTACAAGTATTTACAGATAAGTTAATTCATTTGGATGACTTTACGAAAGATTCTATTAAGGCTCAAATCAAAGCCACGCAAAAGGAAACTGGACATCGTGGCAAAAAGTTGTTTATGCCAATTAGAGTAGCTACAACCGGTCAGACACATGGCCCTGAGCTTCCTATGGCGATTGAATTACTAGGGAAAGCGGCTGTTCTGTCGCGCTTAGATAAGGTGTTAAACAAATTAGAAGCTTAATAATTCACATTCTGCATAAAATGTAATATAGTATTACTACAATATTGAACGATGACAAGGAAAAGTAGGAAACGTGAGGCTTATTCAGAGAGATCCACCTTGGCTGTGAGTGGTTCTAAGATCCGTTTTTGAAGTGCCCCTTTGAGTCCGTTATGGAAATGAGTACATAACGGCGGAACTCTACCGTTATAAGGGTGAAGTTGGAAGGATAATTTTAGCCTTCAAACAGAGTGGAACCGCGCAAAAGCGTCTCTGAGTAATCATACACAGAGGCGTTTTTTATAGTCTAAGGAAATGATAAAATTTGCCCATGTAGATAAATATGGGCGTGTTTGAGCCACGTCCAGTTCCAGCGCCCAGAAGCTAGGCGACTACAAGAATCACCCTAATCTAAGTCAACATCGGCTCGCAAGCTTACCGTGATTCCTTTATCTCTGTTGACTCGCTGTAGTCGCTACGTTTCTAATTGAGCGTTTGCGCTTTTGTTCTATTATAAAAGCGGTGGATTTGAATATAATCATGGCATATTTTTCTTGGGGTGAGGAGGTTAATGAAGTGGGGATATGGAGACGATTGAAGGAAGATATGGATGTTGTGTTTGAACAAGATCCAGCAGCTCGAACATATATTGAGGTATTTTTAACGTATTCAGGGCTGCATGCTGTTTGGTCTCACCGCATTGCACATGCATTTTATAAGCGAAGAATGTTTTTCATTGCACGTTGCATATCACAAGTGAGCCGATTCTTTACAGGGATTGAAATTCATCCAGGTGCTCGAATTGGCCGTCGTTTATTCATTGATCACGGTATGGGAGTCGTTATTGGGGAAACTTGTGAAATAGGTGATAATGTAACCATTTTTCAAGGTGTAACATTAGGGGGGACTGGTAAAGAAAAAGGAAAACGTCACCCGACTGTAAAAAATAATGCATTAATTGCGACAGGAGCCAAGGTACTTGGCTCAATTACAATAGGAGAGAATGCAAAAGTTGGTGGTGGATCTGTCGTACTTCGTGATGTACCCGATCATTCCACGGTCGTTGGAGTTCCTGGGAAAGTAGTAAAGCAAAATGGTGAAAAAATGAGAAGGGATCTCGATCATCACAAGATGCCTGATCCAGTTGCTAGTCGTTGTGAGCATTTACAAAATGAAATAGATGCATTAAAGGACGAAATTGCTAAATTGAAGGAAGGGAAGTAGAATGACGATTCAGATTTTTAATACACTTACTCGACAGAAAGAAACCTTTATCCCGTTAAAAGAGGGTGCCGTAAGTATCTATGTTTGCGGGCCTACTGTATATAACTACATTCATATCGGAAATGCTAGACCAGCGATTGTTTTTGATACGGTTCGTCGATACTTTGAATACAAAGGGTATAAAGTAGATTATGTTTTAAACTTTACAGACGTTGATGACAAGTTAATTAAGGCTGCGAATGAGTTAGGCCAGGAAGTGCCAGATGTGGCCAGTAAGTTTATTACCGCATATTTAGAAGATGTTGATGCTCTAGGTGTGAAAGAAGCAACCCATAATCCGCGTGTAACAGAAACAATGGATGATATTATCGCGTTTATACAAGTGCTTATAGATAAAGGATTCGCTTATGAGGCGGCGGGAGACGTCTATTTTAAACCGCGTACGTTTGATGGATACGGCAAACTATCTCATCAATCCATTGATGAGTTACGCTCAGGTGCGCGTATTCAAGTGGGAGAGAAGAAACAGGATCCTTTAGATTTTGCGCTATGGAAACATGTGAAGGATGGGGAAATATCTTGGGATTCACCATGGGGTAGAGGTCGGCCGGGGTGGCATATAGAATGCTCTGCAATGGTCAAAAAATATTTAGGTGATACCATTGATATTCATGCTGGCGGGCAGGATCTAGCTTTCCCTCACCATGAGAACGAAATCGCTCAATCAGAGGCTAGGAATGGAAAAACCTTTGCGAACTATTGGATGCACAATGGGTATATTAATATAGACAATGAGAAGATGTCTAAATCATTAGGGAATTTTGTGTTAACAAGAGATTTAATTAATAAGCATGATCCGCAGGTACTTCGTTTCTTTATGTTAAGTGTACATTATCGTCATCCGATTAATTTCACTGAGGAGTTATTGGAAAGTGCCAAGAATAGCCTAGACCGAATTAAAACGGCTTATTTTAATCTGGAACACCGGAAATCATCGAGTGTGAATTTAGTGGACCACCAGGACGAATGGATGCAGAAAATTACGGTGTGGAAACAACAATTTGAGGCTGACATGGATGATGATTTTAATACAGCAAATGCTATTTCTGTATTGTTTGATGTGGCCAAGGATGCTAATGTTTACTTGCAAGCTAAACAAACGTCTAGTGATGTTATTGAAGAATTTCAGGAAACAATCCGATCATTCCTTTATGTATTGGGAATAGAGCTGAAAGTAGAAGAGGATTTACTCGATGAGGACATTGAATCATTGATTGAAGAAAGAAACGAAGCAAGGAAGCATCGTGATTTTGCTCGAGCGGATGAAATTAGAGATATGCTAAAGGATAAAAATATTATTTTAGAAGATACGCCTCAAGGGGTTCGTTGGAAAAGAGGCTAGTTATGAATTTGGATGTTAAACAAATGAAGAGTCTTGCCCTTGCCTATATGGGGGATGCTGTCTACGAAGTGTATATAAGGGAGCATCTCCTGCAGCTTGGGCAGGTGAAACCACAGCAATTACATCAAAAAGCAGTTAATTTTGTGTCAGGAAAGGCTCAAGCAAATGTTGTATTATATTGGCTGGAACAAGATTATTTAACGGAAGAGGAAGTAAAAATTGTCTCCAGAGGTCGTAATGCTAAGTCAGGGTCTATTCCTAAAAATATTAGTGTCCAAACCTATCGATATAGCACAGCTTTTGAGGCATTGATAGGATACCATTATTTACAAAAAAACGACGAGCGGTTGAAGCACCTCATGAGGGAAGCGGTTGAATTTACAGAAAGGAGTGAAAAGCCTTGGAACAAGAAATAATTATTGGGAAAAATCCAGTGATAGAGGCATTGAAGTCCGGACGTTCTGTTAATAAAGTACTTATTTCAGAGCATTTAAACGCTTCTGCACAAGGAAAATTATTTCAACTTGGCAAGTCCGCTGGGACAATCGTACAAAAGGTCCCAAAGGCTAAACTAGATCAATTATCGAATGGAAATCATCAAGGAATAATAGCTTACGTTGCCTCTTATCCTTATGCTACGGTGGACGATTTATTTCTACGTGCAGACCAAAAAGCGGAGGCTGCCTTTTTTATTATCTTAGATGAATTAGAAGATCCGCATAACCTAGGCTCGATATTACGTACTGCTGATGCGGTGGGAGCTCATGGAGTAATTATACCGAAACGGCGTTCTGTAGGTTTAACTGCTACGGTGGCGAAAACGGCTGCGGGAGCAATAGAGCATGTGCCAGTAGCTAGAGTTACCAATATCGCCAGTACCATCGATGAACTAAAGGAGCGTAATGTTTGGGTGGTTGGCACAGAAGCAAATGCTACAGAAGATTATCGTAAGCTTGAGGGTGCATTACCTATCGTCCTTGTAATTGGTAATGAAGGGAAAGGGATGAGCCGTCTTGTGCGAAAAAAATGTGATTGGACGGTAGGTCTTCCCATGATAGGGCAGGTTTCTTCGTTGAATGCTTCTGTGGCTTGTAGTTTATTGCTATATGAGGTTTATCGCAAAAGGTACCCTGTTGGTGAATAGCGATGATTGTTGTGGTAGTTGATGGTTATAATATAATTGGCGCTTGGGAAGAATTGCAAAAATTGAAAGAACATGATATTGGACAAGCACGTGATCGACTTATTGAATTATTGGCTGAATACCAGGCTTATTCGGGATATAGAGTCATTATTGTGTTTGATGCTTATTATGTTCGAGGTATTGCTAATAAAACAAATTTATATAATATAGAGATTATATTTACAAAGGAAAAAGAAACGGCCGACGAATGTATTGAAAAGCTAGTTAAAGAATTAATGAATATCCAGACACAGGTTTATGTTGCAACATCTGATTATGCAGAACAAAGGACGATATTTGGCAGCGGAGCTTTACGTAAATCGGCACGAGAATTATTAATTGAGTCTCAAAATATAGAAAGAGAAATTGAAGAAACAATAGAAACGCACCATAAAAAACAAGCATCGTCTAAAATAAAACTTAATCGAGATGTTCTGGAAAAATTTGAAAGATGGCGCAGGGGAGAAATGTAAAACTCAGATTAAACCGCGCCTGTCTGGGTCTATGCTCTGTTGACTATTGTAAAGCGCTTCCTGTATAATAAGCTTTAAAGTGACTGCGGTGTAGTCAGGGGGTCATACTTGGTGAGTGCCAACCAATTAGATTTTGACAATAAGAGCTTAAGTATGCTGGATGATGAGGGGATTGTAGAGCTTATTCATCGAGGAAATAGCCAAGCGCTTGATTACTTAATACATAAGTACAGAAATTTCGTCCGAGCTAAGGCTCGCACGTATTTCTTAATTGGTGCGGATAAAGAAGATATTATCCAAGAGGGGATGATTGGCCTTTATAAAGCTGTTCGCGATTATGATGGGGACAAGCTATCATCGTTTAAAGCCTTTGCAGAATTGTGTGTGACAAGGCAAATTATAACCGCAATCAAAACTGCTACTCGACAAAAGCATATTCCACTCAACTCCTATGTATCTTTGGACAAGCCAATTTATGATGAAGAAACTGACCGTACATTATTAGATGTCATTGCAGGTTCAAAAGCCATAGATCCACAAGAACTTTTGGTTAATAGAGAGAAATATGGTGATATGGAAATAAAATTATCTGAATTATTGAGCGAATTAGAAAAGAAGGTTCTACATCTGTATTTAGATGGGAGGACATATCAGGAGATATCTGTCGAGCTTAAGCGGCATGTCAAATCTATTGATAATGCACTCCAACGTGTCAAGCGGAAGTTGGAGCAGCTCATGGAAGGTAGCGAGGTATCACAATAGGATGCATTGACACATTTTTGTAACCATGCTAGAGTTAATATAGAAAAATCCCTCAATAGAGGTGATATAATGAATAAAAAAATAACTTTGGCATGTGCAGAATGTTCAAGCAGAAACTATACAACGCATAAAAATGTATCCACTCAGCCTGCGCGGCTAGAAGTGAAAAAATATTGTAAAACTTGTGGCAGACACACGTTGCACCGTGAGACGAAATAGACTCCGATGGAACGATATAGTAAATGGGGTTTTATATAAATTTATGGCTTTACTAATAAATAAACACGAAAAAGCCAAGATTTTCAGGTCTAGGGGGTACGAACATGTTTCGTTTTTTTAAAAACGTTTCAAGAGAAATGAAAAAAGTTAGCTGGCCAAAAGGCAAAGAGTTAACTAGTTATACCATTACTGTAATTACTACAGTAGCGTTTGTAGCGTTGTTTTTCTTTTTAATTGATCTTGGAATCACACAAATTTTGAATTTGCTATAATATACTTGAATATTTATTTTACAAATATGCTATAATGATAAATAATATGAGTCATTTGAAAACCCGGTCAACGTCGGGTTTTTTAAATTGGAAAAGAATTGGTACCTGTTTGTTAGAAAAATTCAACTCAGAGTTGTATTAATAGGGGTGCCCATGCTCCTGTGTCCATATATAAACCTAATTACAAATAAAGGGAGGGAAGGACAAATAAAGTTGTCCTGATAAACATGGAGAAAAATTGGTATGTGGTACATACGTATTCTGGCTATGAGAATAAAGTCAAAATGAACTTAGAGAAGCGAGTTCAATCAATGGGAATGGAAGATAAAATTTTCCGCGTAATTGTACCAGAAGATGAAGAGACGGAAATAAAGAATGGGAAGAAAAAAGTATCCAAAAAGAAGTTTTTCCCTGGTTATGTATTAACTGAAATGATCATGACGGATGATTCGTGGTACGTTGTTAGAAACACACCGGGTGTTACTGGTTTCATAGGATCTAGTGGTGGGGGGACAAAGCCTACCCCGCTTTTACCTGAAGAAGTGGAAAGTGTATTAAAGCGTATGGGTGTTACAGAGGCAGTTGTACAGTTTGAATTCGAATTAAAAGAAAATGTTCGTGTAACGGATGGACCGTTTACAGATTTCACAGGATCTATTGAGCATATCGATATGGATAAGCAGAAGGTGAAGGTTCATGTAAATATGTTTGGTAGGGAGACTCCGGTAGAATTAGATTTCTCTCAAATTGAAAAACTATCGTAGTTCATAGAGAATATTAGACAATACCTTGCATTTTTTTGTTATTCATGCTAAAATTCTTTTGTTATTCATGCATCTATCCTACTGATGGATAGAGCAAATTGGAGTGGGAGGGGACCGACTGGAACCCTATTACCACATCACGGACTTTAAGGAGGTGTGTCTCGTGGCTAAAAAAGTAATTAAGCTTGTAAAATTACAAATCCCAGCTGGTAAAGCAAATCCAGCACCGCCGGTTGGACCAGCATTAGGTCAAGCAGGTGTTAATATCATGGGGTTCTGTAAAGAATTCAACGCACGTACGCAAGATCAAGCGGGTATGATTATCCCTGTTGAAATTACGGTGTTTGAAGACCGTTCATTTACATTTATTACAAAAACTCCACCGGCAGCTGTGCTGTTGAAAAAAGCAGCTGGTATTGAAACTGCGTCAGGTGAGCCTAATCGTAATAAAGTCGCAACATTAAAACGCGACAAAGTAAAAGAAATCGCAGAAACAAAAATGCCTGATTTAAATGCTGCTAATGTAGAAGCAGCGATGCGCATGGTTGAAGGAACTGCGCGCAGCATGGGTATCACAATCGAGGACTAGTAATCGATTCCTTAGACATAGCGTTGCTATGTGCGGGGTATATCGTTTGCGGTGAAGTGTCTTTTGGTTGTGAAGCCAATCGATGCAGATTGGGTTGTTTTACTTGATACGGTATAGGTTGCGGTTGGATTACCTCTCGCAACCTTTTTCGTGAAGATGATAATTCGGTATTTCGAACCAAATTATCCTCTTGAGCTTTATAAAAGCCGACCGTGCTTTTATAAGTGGGAGGTATTACCGTTATAACCACATTTGAGGAGGAAATAAAATGGCTAAAAAAGGAAAAAAACATCAAGAAGCTTTGAAGCTTGTTGATCGTACGAAATCATATGAAGTAGCCGAAGCGATTGCATTAGTTAAAGAAACAGCTAAAGCAAACTTCGACGAAACAGTAGAGGCTGCTTTTCGTTTAGGTGTAGATCCTAAAAAAGCAGATCAACAAATTCGTGGAGCGATGGTGCTTCCACATGGAACTGGTAAAACACAGCGTGTTTTAGTTTTTGCTAAAGGTGACAAAGCTAAAGAAGCAGAAGCTGCTGGCGCTGATTATGTTGGAGAAAGTGATTACATTAACAAAATCAACCAAGGTTGGTTTGAGTTTGATGTCATTGTTGCAACTCCAGATATGATGGCTGAAGTTGGTAAACTTGGACGTGTGTTAGGACCAAAAGGCTTAATGCCGAATCCTAAAACGGGAACAGTTACGTTTGAAGTTGAGAAAGCAGTTCAAGATATTAAAGCTGGTAAAGTAGAATACCGCGTTGATAAATCTGCTAACATTCATGTTCCGATTGGTAAGATTTCTTTCGATAATGAAAAGTTAATTGAAAACTTCAAAGCAATTACAGACACTTTAGTTAAAGCTAAGCCTCAGGCTTCAAAAGGAACGTATATGAAGAATGCTTCTGTGGCCTCTACAATGGGACCTGGAATCCGCGTTGACGTTTCTGGCTTTGTCCGTCGATAATTAATAGTTGACGTTTTTGTCGACATTAGTTATAATGATTCACGTTGATAAAAGAATACGTTGTACCGTAGACAGCAGGGGCATGCATTTGCTTAATCATCCTGCCGAGGTGTTTATAAAAATTGGTAATTAGCGATTGAATTCCAATGTAATAATAAGCTCCCATGTCTACGTGGGAGCTTTTTTTAATGGCTCCGAACAGAGTGGGGTATACGGTATAATGATCATTTTTTAGGAGGTGGAAGAATGTCTAATATTATCGAGCAAAAGAAACAACTTGTTGAAGAAATTAAAGATAAATTTCTAGCGAGCGAAACAGCTGTTGTAGTTGACTATCGTGGGCTTGATGTAGCAGAGGTTACTGAATTACGTAAACAATTACGTGAAGCAGGAATTGAATTCAAGGTTTACAAAAACACGATGACTCGTCGTGCGGTAGAAGCTGCTGAGTTGAATGATCTTAGTGAGACGCTTGTTGGTCCGTCTGCGATCGCATTCAGTAATGATGATGTAGTAGCGCCAGCAAGAATTATCAATGATTTTGCTAAACAACATGAAGCGCTTGAAATCAAAGGTGGAGTAATTCAAGGAAGCGTTGCTTCTCTTGAGCAAATTAAGGAACTTGCAGATCTTCCAAACTACGAAGGTATGGTTTCTATGCTTCTTAGCGTACTTCAAGCACCAATTCGCAACCTTGCATATGCTACAAAAGCAATTGCGGATCAAAAAGAAGAACAAGGCGCATAATCTGTGCTTTAACGGTATAAAAACAAAATTTAATTTTAATTAGGAGGAAATTAATCATGACTAAAGAACAAATCATTGAAGCGGTTAAAGAAATGTCAGTATTAGAACTTAATGATTTAGTTAAAGCAATTGAAGAAGAATTTGGAGTAACAGCTGCAGCACCTGTGGCAGTAGCAGGTGGAGCTGGCGGCGGAGATGCTGCTGAAGAGAAAACTGAATTTGATGTAGTGCTTACAGATGCTGGTGCTTCTAAGATCAAAGTTGTTAAAGCTGTACGCGAAATCACAGGTCTTGGACTAAAAGATGCAAAAGACTTAGTTGATAACGCTCCGAAAGCAGTTAAAGAAGCAGTATCTAAAGAAGATGCTGAAGAAGTTAAAGGTAAGCTAGAAGAAGCAGGCGCAAGTGTAGAGGTTAAGTAATTAATTTCATCAACGGAGCTCGTCGTAACCATTACGGCGGGCTCTCTATATATCATATCATTTAAGCTAAGACTTGAGCAGATGCTTCTACTTCAAGCACCTTGCTATAACTACCTTCAATATTTTAATAAAAGTAGGTGCCATATGACAGAGCATTACTTTTCACCAAAACCCCAAACTAAAAGTTCACCAAAGACATGGAATTATCAATTGAATGGAAAATCCTATACATTTACAAGTGACGTAGGTGTATTTTCTAAAAATGAAGTTGATTTTGGAAGTCGGCTATTAATTGAACAATTTAATGAACCGGTAATTGCGGGGGATTTTTTGGATCTGGGTTGTGGCTATGGACCAATTGGGATCGCAATAGCAGATCGATATAAGGATCGAAAAATTGTAATGGCTGATATAAATGAAAGAGCTGTTGCATTAGCGAAGGAAAATGCTTTAAAAAATGAGGTTACTAATATCGAGTGTGTACAGAGTGATCGGATGTCTGCATTCACAAGTCGTCAATTTGCCGGGATTCTTACTAATCCGCCGATTCGTGCGGGAAAAAAGATTGTACACCAAATGTTTGAAGAAGCACAGCGAGCGCTGTTAAAGCAAGGAGAACTATGGGTGGTTATTCAAAAGAAACAAGGGGCTCCTTCCGCTAAAGAAAAATTAGAAGCTTTATTCCGTGAAGTGGAAGTGGTAGCTAAAAATAAAGGGTACTATATTATGCGGGCAATTAATGTTTGACCCGTATCTTCACTTATGATAAGATAGGAAAATGCTAACATGGCGATTCTTATGTCAAGAGGATATTTCATAACATAATAAGGTATATTTCATAAAAGTTCGGAAACACTGGTAAAATCGGAAAGATTTGGTATATACAATGTGCTTTTCGTTTATTTTTGAAATATGCTTCATGTGGTTTGTTTTGGAATTCTATTGCTGAGAGGATCCAAATAATATACTTGTAATTATCTGTTACAAGTTTGTTAGGCATGTTTTGTACGCTATTCGCACAATCACAGTTAGCCAATATTCGAAAAGCCGAAAAGAAGTAATTGCTTCTGTATTGGTTTTTCTAATTATATTAAATTTGGAGTAGAATTACAATCTACGAAAAAATGTATGATTTAAGGGGTGAAGCAGTTGACAGGACAACTAGTTCAGTATGGACGGCACCGCCAGCGCAGAAGCTATGCACGTATCAGCGAAGTATTAGAGTTGCCGAATTTAATCGAGATCCAAACCGCTTCTTATGATTGGTTTTTAGAAGAGGGTCTCCGAGAAATGTTTCAAGACATTTCGCCGATCGAGGACTTTACAGGCAATCTATCACTGGAATTTGTTGACTACAGTTTAGGCGAGCCTAAATATCCTGTAGGAGAATCAAAGGAAAGAGATGTTACGTATAATGCTCCACTTCGTGTGAAGGTTCGATTAATTAATAATGAAACCGGAGAAGTGAAAGAGCAGGAAGTATTTATGGGTGATTTTCCATTAATGACTGACACTGGAACATTTGTTATTAATGGCGCAGAACGTGTAATCGTTTCTCAGCTTGTGCGATCACCTAGTGTTTACTACAATGAAAAGATTGATAAAAACGGAAAGCGTGGCGTAGCTGCAACTGTCATTCCGAACCGTGGTGCATGGTTGGAGTTTGAAACAGATGCAAAAGATGTTGTCCATGTTCGTATTGATCGTACGCGTAAATTACCGATAACTGTATTGCTACGAGCACTTGGTTTTGGTACAGATCAGGAGATTATCGACTTATTGGGAGACAATGAGTACCTGAAAAATACGCTTGAAAAGGATAACACAGAAACAACGGAAAAGGCGTTGCTAGAAATCTATGAGCGGTTACGTCCTGGAGAACCACCTACTGTTGAAAATGCAAAAAGTTTA
Organism: Virgibacillus salarius; assembly: GCF_039521925.1. Classification (NCBI taxonomy): domain Bacteria; kingdom Bacillati; phylum Bacillota; class Bacilli; order Caryophanales; family Bacillaceae; genus Virgibacillus; species Virgibacillus salarius. The sequence goes on from NZ_BAAACY010000019.1 coordinate 21,739, forward strand.
TTAATCTCTCGCTTTTTTGATCCAAAACGTTACGATCTTGCTCATGTAGGTCGTTACAAGATGAACAAAAAGCTGCATATAAAAAATCGTTTATTTAATCAAGTACTAGCCGAAACAATTGTTGATCAGGAGACTGGCGAAGTACTAGCAGAGAAAGGCGATAAGCTAGAGAGAAAACTACTAAATAAATTAATTCCATACTTGGAACGTGAAGAAGAGAAGCTTGGTGAAAAAACACTTGAGCCTAAAGACGGTGTGCTTGACGACCAAATTTTGCTTCAATCGATTAAAATAGTTGATCCTACTGACCCAAGTGGTGAGAAAGAGCTTAACGTAATTGGAAATGCTGGAATTGAAACAAGTGTTAAAAATATTACGCCTGCGGATATTTTATCAGCAATTAGCTATTTCTTTAACTTGCTTCATCAAGTAGGCGATACAGATGATATTGACCATTTAGGTAACCGTCGTCTTCGTTCTGTTGGAGAGTTATTACAGAATCAGTTCCGAATCGGGTTATCTCGGATGGAGCGTGTTGTGCGTGAACGAATGTCTATTCAAGACACATCAAGTATTACGCCGCAACAGCTGATTAATATTCGTCCTGTGATCGCTTCGATTAAAGAATTTTTTGGAAGCTCACAGTTGTCTCAATTTATGGATCAAACAAACCCATTAGCAGAACTAACACATAAACGTCGTTTATCTGCGTTAGGACCTGGTGGTTTAACTCGTGAACGAGCTGGTTTCGAAGTACGAGACGTTCACTATTCACACTACGGTCGAATGTGCCCGATTGAGACGCCTGAGGGTCCGAATATCGGCTTAATTAACTCATTATCGAGTTTCGCTAAAGTAAATAAATTTGGATTTATTGAAACGCCGTACCGTCGTGTGGATCCAGATACGGGTAGAGTCACAGCTCATATTGATTATCTAACAGCAGATGAAGAGGATAACTATGTTGTTGCCCAAGCAAATGCAAAGTTAACAGATGAGGGGCATTTTGTGGATGAGGAAGTTATTGCTCGTTTCCGTGGTGAAAACACAATCGTACCTCGTGATCAAATTGATTACATGGACGTTTCTCCGAAACAGGTGGTTTCAGCTGCAACAGCTTGTATTCCATTCTTAGAAAATGATGACTCGAACCGAGCGTTAATGGGTGCGAACATGCAACGTCAAGCTGTACCATTAATGCAGCCTGAAGCGCCAATTGTTGGTACTGGTATGGAATATGTAAACGGAAAAGATTCTGGAGCCGCTATTATCTGCCGCCATGAAGGAATTGTAGAACGTGTTGAAGCGAAGGAAGTTCATGTTCGTCGAATTTCTATTGTGGACGGAAAAGAAGTAGAAGGCGATTTAGATCGTTACAAACTACAAAAATATATTCGCTCTAACCAAGGTACATGTTATAACCAACGCCCAATCGTAAGTGAAGGAAATCGCGTAACTAAAGGTGAAATTCTTGCTGACGGTCCTTCCATGGAAGACGGAGAGCTTGCGCTTGGCCGTAATGTTCTAGTTGGATTTATGACTTGGGAAGGTTATAACTATGAAGATGCGATTATCATGAGCGAAAGACTCGTAAAAGATGACGTGTATACATCTATTCATATTGAAGAGTATGAATCGGAAGCACGTGATACGAAGCTCGGACCGGAAGAAATTACACGTGATATTCCTAATGTAGGGGAAGAAGCGTTAAAGAACCTTAACGAATATGGAATTATTCGTATCGGTGCAGAAGTTTCTGACGGTGATATACTTGTGGGTAAAGTGACGCCTAAAGGGGTTACTGAATTATCCGCTGAAGAGCGTTTACTTCACGCTATTTTTGGTGAAAAAGCTCGTGAAGTTCGTGATACATCCTTACGAGTTCCACATGGAGCTGGCGGAATTGTGTTGGATGTTAAAATCTTTAATCGGGAAGATGGCGATGAGTTACCTCCTGGGGTGAACGAATTAGTTCGTGTATATATCGTTCAAAAACGTAAAATACACGAAGGAGATAAAATGGCCGGGCGTCACGGTAACAAAGGTGTTATATCCAAAATTTTACCTGAAGAAGATATGCCATTCTTGCCAGACGGTACACCAATTGATATCATGCTTAACCCACTAGGGGTACCATCACGAATGAATATCGGACAGGTTTTTGAATTACATTTAGGTATGGCTGCAAGACAGCTAGGAATTCATGTTGCTTCTCCGGTATTTGATGGTGCGACAGAAGAAGATGTGTGGGAAACGCTTGAAGAAGCAGGTATGCCAAGAGATGCTAAGACTATCCTTTATGATGGAAGATCAGGAGAACCATTTGACAACCGTGTATCTGTAGGTGTTATGTACATGATTAAGCTTGCGCACATGGTTGATGATAAGCTGCATGCTCGTTCTACAGGCCCTTATTCACTTGTTACACAGCAACCACTTGGTGGTAAAGCACAATTTGGTGGTCAGCGCTTTGGTGAGATGGAGGTTTGGGCATTGGAAGCTTATGGTGCGGCATACACCTTGCAGGAGATTTTAACAGTGAAATCAGATGATATTGTCGGTCGTGTTAAAACATATGAAGCGATTGTAAAAGGTGATAATGTACCAGAACCTGGTGTACCAGAATCCTTCAAGGTATTGATTAAAGAATTGCAAAGTCTTGGTATGGATGTCAAAATGCTTTCAAGTGACGAAGAAGAAATCGACATGCGTGAATTGGAAGAAGAAGAAACACAGCAAGCAAGTAAGCTCAATATAGAAGTAGAAGAGAACTAAAGCAAAAGGTAAGGTTGGCTCTCAATAGAGCCAGCCCCTAGCTTTAGATTAAATATATTCATAGGTAGCTTGGTAAAATCGGACACTAAAAGGGAGGTTGGCCCCTTGCTAGATGTAAATAATTTTGAGTATATGAAAATTGGTTTAGCTTCACCAGAAAAAATTCGTTCATGGTCATATGGTGAAGTGAAGAAGCCGGAAACGATTAATTACCGTACACTAAAGCCTGAAAAAGATGGATTGTTTTGTGAACGTATTTTCGGGCCACAAAAAGATTGGGAATGTCATTGCGGAAAGTATAAACGTGTTCGCTATAAGGGCGTAGTTTGTGACCGCTGTGGCGTAGAAGTTACAAAAGCTAAGGTTCGTCGTGAGCGCATGGGTCACATCGAACTCGCAGCACCTGTATCCCATATTTGGTATTTTAAAGGAATTCCAAGTAGAATGGGTCTTGTTTTAGATATGTCACCACGTGCGTTAGAAGAAGTTATTTACTTTGCTGCATATATTGTGACAGAAACAGGTAATACACCTTTAGAAAAGAAACAATTACTGTCTGAGAAAGAATACCGGGCTTATTACGATAAATACGGAAAGTCATTCAAAGCTCAGATGGGCGCCGAAGCAATCCGTAAATTATTGCAGGATATTGATTTAGAGAAAGAAGTAGATGCGTTAAAAGAAGAGCTTAAGACAGCACAGGGACAACGTAGAACTCGTGCTATTAAACGATTAGAGGTACTAGAGTCTTTCCGTCATTCTGGCAATGAAGCATCTTGGATGATTTTAGATGTTTTACCAGTCATTCCACCGGAAATTCGCCCGATGGTTCAGTTAGATGGTGGACGTTTTGCGACATCAGATTTAAACGATCTTTATCGACGCGTTATTAATCGAAACAATCGTCTTAAACGCTTGCTGGATCTTGGCGCTCCAAGTATCATTGTGCAAAATGAAAAGCGCATGTTGCAGGAAGCAGTTGATGCATTGATCGATAATGGTCGACGCGGTCGTCCTGTTACAGGACCAGGTAACAGACCACTAAAATCTCTTTCTCATATGTTGAAAGGGAAGCAAGGTCGTTTCCGTCAAAATCTATTAGGAAAACGTGTGGACTATTCCGGACGTTCTGTAATCGTTGTTGGACCACATTTGAAAATGTATCAATGTGGACTTCCGAAAGAAATGGCATTGGAATTGTTCAAGCCATTTATTATGAAAGAGCTTGTAGCAAAAGGAATTGCGCATAATATTAAATCTGCAAAACGCAAAATTGAGCGTGTACACCCTGAAGTTTGGGATGTCTTAGAAGAAGTAATCAAGGAACACCCTGTACTTCTAAACCGTGCACCTACGCTCCACAGATTAGGTATTCAAGCATTTGAACCAACACTGGTTGAAGGTCGTGCGATCCGATTACATCCATTAGTATGTACAGCTTATAACGCCGACTTTGATGGGGACCAAATGGCTGTTCACGTACCATTATCTGCTGAAGCGCAAGCAGAGGCTCGTATTTTGATGCTTGCAGCGCAAAATATTTTAAACCCTAAAGATGGAAAACCGGTAGTTACACCATCACAAGATATGGTATTAGGAAACTATTATCTTACGCTGGAACGTGAAAATGCAGTCGGAGAAGGTACGATATTTAATGATCTGAATGAAGCTTTATTATCTTACCAAAACGGGTATGTACATTTGCATACAAGAGTTGCGGTACACGCATCCAATTTAAATAACGTAACATTCTCTGAAGAACAGAAGTCACAGTTATTAATTACAACCGTTGGTAAATTAATCTTTAATGAAATTTTACCTGATTCGTTCCCGTATATTAATGAACCTACAAAGGTGAATCTAGAGGATCGCACCCCAGAAATGTACTTTGTAGAACGTGGAACTAATGTAAAGGAAGTAATTCAATCTCGAGATATCATTAAGCCATTTAAGAAAGGCTTCCTTGGCGATATTATCGCAGAAGTCTTTAAACGGTTTAAGATTAGTGAAACTTCAAAGATGTTAGATCGAATGAAGGATCTTGGTTTTAGTTATTCAACGAAAGCTGGTATGACAGTTGGTATTTCAGATATTGTTGTACTTCCAGAAAAAGAGGAAATCTTAGATGAGGCACAGAAAAAAGTTGATAATGTCTTGAAACAATTCCGCAGAGGTCTTATTACGGAAGATGAAAGATATGATCGCGTCATTGCCGTTTGGTCACAAGCAAAAGACACCATTCAGGATAAGCTGATGCACTCACTAAGTAACAGAAACCCTATCTTTATGATGAGTGATTCTGGTGCAAGGGGTAATGCTTCTAACTTTACGCAGCTGGCGGGTATGCGTGGACTAATGGCCAACCCAGCTGGTAAGATTATTGAATTACCGATCAAGTCAAGCTTCCGTGAAGGCTTAACCGTTCTAGAATACTTTATTTCTACACACGGTGCACGTAAAGGTCTAGCGGATACAGCGCTGAAAACAGCTGACTCTGGTTACCTAACTCGTCGTCTTGTGGATGTGGCGCAGGATGTTATTGTACGTGAGGCAGACTGTGGTACAGATCGCGGCTTAAAAGTAGCTGCTTTAACAGATGGAACCGAAATGATCGAGCCATTAATTGATCGATTAATCGGACGTACAGCTTTCTATTCAGTAAAACATCCTGAAACCAACGAAGTAATTGTTGAAGCTGATCATTTAATTTCAGAGGATCAAGCAAAACAAATAACGGAAGCTGGAATCGAAGAAGTAACGATTCGCAGTGCGTTTACATGTAACACGAAACATGGTGTCTGTCAAAAATGTTATGGACGTAACCTAGCAACAGGTGCCGATGTAGAAGTCGGAGAAGCTGTTGGAATTATTGCTGCCCAGTCTATTGGTGAGCCAGGAACCCAGTTAACGATGCGTACATTCCATACGGGTGGGGTTGCCGGAGACGATATTACACAAGGTTTACCACGTATTCAAGAATTATTTGAAGCGCGTAATCCGAAAGGGCAAGCGGTCATCAGTGAGATATTCGGAACCGTTCTAGAAGTTAAAGAAGTGAAAGATAAGCAAGAGATCGTTATTCAAGGTGATGTAGAACAACGTTCCTACGCTGTTCCTTATAATGCTCGAATGAAGGTAACGGTTGGGGACGAAATTGCCGCTGGTCAAGAGCTTACAGAGGGTTCTATTGATCCGAAAGATTTATTGCGCATTCGAGGAGTGGAAGGCGTACAAGATTACTTGCTACGTGAAGTTCAACGAGTATACCGAATGCAAGGGGTAGAAATCGGTGACAAGCACGTGGAAGTTATGGTACGTCAAATGCTTCGCAAAATCCGAGTGGTGGATTCCGGAGACACCGATGTGTTACCAGGTTCTTTATTAGAAATCCATCAGTTCAGAGACGCCAACCATACAGTGCTTAAAGAGGGCTACCAGCCAGCTATTGGTAAACCTGTATTACTTGGTATTACAAAAGCCTCTCTTGAAACAGATTCGTTCTTATCTGCAGCATCTTTCCAAGAAACCACTAGGGTACTTACAGATGCAGCAATCAAAGGTAAGCGTGATGAGTTATTGGGTCTGAAAGAGAATGTCATTATCGGTAAGCTTGTTCCTGCTGGTACAGGAATGCAACGCTACCGAAGAGTAAAGCCTGGCTTAGATGAGCCAATTGAAGTGGAAGAAGTAGAAGAAACAGAAACTGTACAATAAATAAACAGGCTTTCACATTTTAACTGAACTGTTGTTTTGATGTGAAAGCCAAGCTTATACAGTATTCAATAGGACAAGTGATCTTAAATCGGAAGTGCAAAAATATCTATTTGATATTGACATTAAAAAATGTGAGTGATAGAATATTCAAGGTGCTTCCGATTATACTTGTTACTTTGGAGGATATGAAATGTCTTATGAAAAAGTAATGCAAGTTCAATCACGAATAATTATCGGAACAAAGCAGACACTTAAAGCCATGAAAAATGGTGAAATAAGTGAAGTGTTTATTGCTGATGATGCTGATCAACATATGACACAAAAAGTCGTAAGTTTGGCTAAGGAGCTTGGCATCCCTTGTCAGTATGTAGATTCCAAGAAAAAACTTGGGGTTGCATGTGGCATAGAGGTAGGTGCATCAACCGCAGCAGTAAAGCATGAATAGTTTTAGCGAATCTTTCGTTGAAGCTTTGTTTTTTGCCAAAAGATGAACCACCTGGATGTGTGGGATTACAAACCCCGCGCAAAACATTAGCTAAACAGATGATATAGATTATGAAGGGAGGAAAATACAATGCCTACTATTAACCAGCTTGTACGCAAAGGACGCGTAAGCAAACCAAAGAAGTCTGACTCTCCAGCACTTAACAAAGGGTACAATAGTTTTAAGAAGAAACTAACGGACCAAAACTCACCACAAAAACGTGGGGTATGTACTCGTGTTGGTACACTAACACCTAAGAAGCCGAACTCAGCACTTCGTAAATATGCTCGTGTACGTCTATCTAACAATATGGAAGTAACTGCATATATCCCTGGAATTGGTCACAACCTTCAGGAGCACAGTGTTGTACTTCTACGTGGAGGTCGTGTTAAAGACTTACCTGGTGTTCGCTATCACATTGTTCGTGGTGCGCTAGACACTGCGGGTGTTGAAGGACGTCAACAAGGTCGTTCTAAATACGGTACCAAAAAACCGAAGCAATAAGTAACTGATTAACTCATTCAAATAGAAGAAAGGAGGAAGGACATATGCCACGTAAAGGACCAGTACCTAAACGCGATGTCTTGCCAGATCCACTTTATAAATCCAAACTAGTGACTCGTTTAATCAACCAGATCATGATTGACGGAAAAAGAGGTAAAGCGCAAAAAATTCTTTACAATGCATTTGAATTAGTTTCTGAAAGAAGCGGACAAAATGCAATGGAAGTTTTTGAACAGGCAATGAAGAATGTAATGCCGGTGCTAGAAGTACGTGCTCGTCGTGTTGGTGGTTCAAACTACCAAGTACCGATGGAAGTACGCCCAGAACGTCGTCAAGCATTAGGACTTCGTTATATTGTAAACTACTCTCGTCTACGCGGAGAGAAAACAATGGAAGAACGACTAGCAAATGAAATCTTAGATGCTTCTAATAATACAGGTGCTTCCGTTAAAAAACGCGAAGAAATGCACAAAATGGCAGAAGCGAACAAAGCATTCGCTCACTATCGCTGGTAAGATAAAACAAACCCAAGCTAGGAAGGAGAAGAATACATGGCTAGAGAGTTCTCCTTGGAAAAGACGCGTAATATTGGTATTATGGCACACATTGATGCAGGTAAGACCACTACTACTGAGCGTATTCTTTTCTATACAGGACGTATTCATAAAATTGGTGAAACACACGAAGGTGCTTCGCAAATGGACTGGATGGAGCAGGAGCAAGAGCGTGGAATTACAATTACTTCCGCTGCAACAACTGCTGCATGGAAAGAACATCGTATCAATATTATTGATACACCGGGTCACGTAGACTTCACTGTAGAGGTTGAACGTTCCCTACGCGTGCTTGACGGAGCAGTAACAGTACTTGATGCTCAATCTGGTGTTGAGCCACAAACTGAAACAGTATGGCGTCAAGCAACAACCTATGGTGTACCAAGAATCGTATTCATTAATAAAATGGATAAAATTGGTGCAGATTTCCTTTACTCAACAGGTACGCTAAAAGAGCGTTTAGGTGCAAATGCACATCCTGTTCAGTTACCAATCGGTGCTGAAGATAACTTTGAAGGAATCATTGACCTAATCACGATGGAAGCATTCTTTTATGAGGATGATTTGGGAACTCGTGCTGAGGCTCGTGACATTCCTGATGAGTATAAAGAAAAAGCAGAAGAGCTACGCGGCAGCTTGATCGAAGCTGTATCTGAGCTTGATGAAGAATTGATGATGAAGTATCTAGAAGGAGAAGAAATCTCTAACGATGAACTGAAAGCAGCAATTCGTCAAGCTACATTGAATGTAGAATTTTACCCAGTATATGCTGGTTCAGCTTTCAAAAACAAAGGTGTTCAGTTAATGCTTGATGGTGTACTTGATTATCTACCTGCTCCAACAGACGTTGCTGCAATTGAGGGTATCGTTCCTCGAACAGAAGAGAAGGTAACTCGTCCTTCTGATGATAATGCACCGTTCTCTGCTTTAGCATTTAAAGTAATGACAGACCCTTATGTTGGTAAGCTTACTTTCTTCCGCGTATATTCTGGAACATTAGATTCAGGTTCCTATGTGAAAAACTCTGTAAAGGATAAGCGTGAACGTGTAGGACGTATCCTGCAAATGCACGCAAATTCCCGTGAAGAGATTTCTCGCGTATACTCTGGTGAGATCGCAGCAGCTGTTGGTTTGAAAGACACAACTACTGGTGACACTCTATGTGATGAAAAGGATTTAGTTATTCTTGAGTCAATGGACTTCCCAACACCAGTAATTGGCGTAGCTATTGAACCGAAGACAAAAGCAGACCAAGATAAAATGGGTATTGCTTTAGCTAAGCTTGCTGAAGAGGATCCAACGTTTAAAACGGAAACAAACGAAGAAACCGGCCAAACAATTATTTCAGGTATGGGTGAGCTTCACCTAGATATCATTGTTGACCGATTAAAGCGTGAGTTTAAAGTAGAAGCAAATGTTGGTGCCCCTCAGGTTGCTTACCGTGAAACGTTCCGTGCATCTGCTGAAGTCGAAGGTAAATTCGTACGTCAGTCTGGTGGACGCGGTCAATATGGTCACGTATGGGTTAAATTCGAACCAAACGAAGAAGGCGCTGGATTCGAATTTGAAAACAAAATTGTTGGTGGTGTTGTACCACGTGAATACATCCCTTCTGTTGAAGCTGGAATTGAAGAATCAATGGAAAATGGTGTATTAGCCGGTTACCCACTAATTGATATAAAAGCTACATTATATGATGGAAGCTACCATGACGTTGACTCTAACGAAATGGCATTTAAGATTGCGGCATCCATGGCTTTGAAAGCAGCTAAGAACAAATGTAACCCTGTTTTACTAGAGCCAATTGCTAAGGTTGAAATTGTTATCCCAGAAGAATACATGGGAGATATTATGGGAGATGTTACCTCTCGTCGTGGTCGTGTGGAAGGAATGGAAGCACGTGGACCTCTTCAAGTTGTGAGAGGATTTGTGCCTCTATCTGAAATGTTCGGTTACGCAACTGCGTTACGTTCGAACACACAAGGACGCGGAACATTCACTATGCATTTTGACCATTATGAAGAAGTACCGAAGAGTATTTCTGAAGAAATTATTAAGAAAAATGCTGGTGAATAATTGATTTTTTGATAAATCTAAAGTATAACTTGTATTGAAGGCAAAGAAATGATGTCTATCATTGTTTCTTTGCACATCATAAAATTACAAAAAACACTTTTACTTATTTAAAGGAGGAACTATAAATGGCTAAAGAAAAGTTCGATCGCTCTAAAAGTCACGTAAACGTTGGTACAATTGGACACGTTGACCATGGTAAAACTACATTAACTGCTGCAATTACAATTGTAATGCATAAAAAATCTGGTAAAGGTACGGAAATGGCTTATGACCAAATCGATAACGCACCAGAAGAAAAAGAACGTGGAATCACAATTGCAACTTCCCACGTAGAATATGAAACAGATACTCGTCACTACGCACACGTTGACTGCCCAGGTCACGCTGACTATGTTAAAAACATGATCACTGGTGCTGCTCAAATGGACGGAGCTATCCTAGTAGTATCTGCTGCAGATGGTCCAATGCCACAAACTCGTGAGCATATCTTACTTTCTAAAAACGTTGGAGTACCTTCAATCGTTGTATTCCTTAACAAAACAGATATGGTAGACGATGAAGAATTACTAGAACTTGTAGAAATGGAAGTTCGTGATCTATTAACAGAATACGATTTCCCTGGTGATGATGTACCAGTAATCAAAGGTTCTGCTCTTAAAGCAATTGAAGGAGATGCAGAATACGAAGAAAAAATCGTTGAACTAATGAATGCTGTTGACGAGTATATCCCAACTCCAGATCGTGACAAAGACAAACCATTCATGATGCCTGTTGAGGACGTATTCTCTATCACTGGACGCGGTACAGTTGCCACTGGTCGTGTTGAACGTGGTGAAGTACGTGTTGGTGATGAGGTTGAAATCATCGGTCTAAACGAAAAAGCTGAAAAAACTACTGTAACTGGTGTGGAAATGTTCCGTAAGCTTCTTGACTATGCTGAAGCTGGAGACAACATTGGTGCACTTCTACGTGGTGTTGCTCGTGAAGAAATCAATCGTGGACAGGTGCTTGCTAAACCAGGCTCTATTACTCCACACACTAAATTTAAATCAGAAGTTTATGTTCTATCTAAAGAAGAAGGTGGACGTCATACGCCATTCTTCGCAAACTATCGTCCACAATTCTATTTCCGTACTACTGACGTAACAGGTGTTATTACACTTCCAGAGGGTACTGAAATGGTTATGCCTGGAGATAACATCGAAATGAGTGTTGAGCTTATTTCACCAATCGCTATTGAAGATGGTACTCGCTTCTCTATCCGTGAAGGCGGACGTACTGTTGGATCTGGTGTTGTAACTTCAATTGAAAAATAATTAATGCTATAATATAAAGCACAGCTGGCGTGACGACGCTATCTGTGCTTTGTTTTTTTATATGATGAACCGTTAAATAGTAAATCTAATAATAATGAAATAGATGAATCTTATAATATTTTAAACTGTAATAGCTAGAATTTCTACGATTTTCCAGTTTTATTTTAGTATAATCCCTTGAAATCACTAGCTAGAACACGTATAATACATAGATGTGCAATTCCCTAGAATTTATGTATAAAGGGTTGCATTGACCAGTTTTTTTCTATATAATAAGAATGTTGGTCATCAGAGGCGATGAAACGGAAGGTTGTTGGCACACCCGGCCCCTTTGCCATGGCTGGTTGTTAAGAAATTTCCGTGGAGTATGTCTATACAAATATGGGCGAAAAAGGAGGGAAAATAATGGCAAAAGAAAAAATCAGAATCCGTTTAAAAGCTTATGATCACCGTATTCTAGATCAATCAGCTGAGAAAATTGTAGATACTGCGAAGCGTTCAGGTGCAAATGTGTCTGGTCCAATTCCGCTACCTACAGAAAAATCAGTTTACACTGTACTACGTGCGGTTCATAAATATAAGGATTCACGTGAACAATTCGAAATGCGTACACATAAGCGTCTAATCGACATTGTTAATCCTACACCACAAACAGTTGATTCACTAATGCGTCTTGACTTACCATCTGGTGTAGATATCGAAATCAAACTATAATTTTTGTTTTAAATAGGAGGTGTAACGGATGACGAAAGGAATCTTAGGTCGTAAAATCGGCATGACTCAGCTATTTTCTGAAACTGGAGAGTTAATCCCTGTTACAGTTATTCAAGCTGAGCCAAATGTGGTATTGCAAAAAAGAACGTTAGAGAATGATGGTTACGAAGCGCTACAACTCGGTTTTGCTGATGCGAAGGAATCACGTACTAACAAAGCGGAAAAAGGTCATGCTGAAAAAGCAAACACAACCCCTAAGCGCTACGTTCGTGAAATCCGTAACGCAAATCTTGATGAATATGAAGTAGGTCAAGAAATCAGCGTTAATGTTTTTGAAGCTGGAGATAAAATCGATGTAACTGGTACAACAAAAGGGAAAGGATTCCAAGGTTCCATTAAGCGTCACAACCAACAACGTGGCCCAATGTCCCATGGATCTCATTACCACAGAAGCCCGGGTTCTCTTGGTGCTGTTGACCCAATGCGTGTATTTAAAGGAAGACCACTTCCAGGGCGTATGGGTGGCGATCAAGTAACGATTCAAAACCTAGAAATTGTCAATGTAGATGAAGAACGCAATCTACTTTTAGTCAAAGGTAATGTTCCAGGTGCAAAAAAATCATTCGTAAAAATCACGAGTGCAATTAAGGCTAACTAATCATACACACGAAGGGAGGATATGTCATGCCTAAAGTAGCACTATTAAAACAAGACGGTACAAAAGCTGGTGATATGGAATTAAATGATTCTGTATTCGGCATTGAACCAAACACACATGTTTTACATGAAGCAGTAGTAATGCAACGTGCGTCTTTACGTCAAGGTACGCATGCGGTAAAAAACCGTTCTGAAGTACGTGGTGGTGGTCGTAAACCATGGCGTCAAAAAGGAACTGGTCGTGCACGTCAAGGTTCTATTCGTTCTCCACAATGGGTTGGCGGTGGAACTGTATTCGGACCAACACCGCGCAGTTACAGCTACAAATTACCAAAGAAAGTCCGTCGTCTAGCGCTAAAATCTGCACTATCTTCAAAGGTAAACGAAGATAACCTTGTAGTTTTGGAAAGTATCGTAATGGATACTCCAAAAACGAAAGAAATAGTTAAGATGCTAGATGCATTGAATGTTGATACAAAAGCATTGATTGTAGTTTCTGAAAAAGATGAGTCAGTTATCCGCTCAGCAAACAACTTGCAATCTGTTAATGTTCTAACTGTAGAAGAGCTAAATATTCTAGACTTGCTTGGACATGACAAGCTGATCCTAACGAAGGATGCAGCTGAAAAAGCAGGGGAGGTGCTTGCATAATGAAAGATCCACGTGATATTATTAAGCGCCCTGTCATCACTGAGAACTCAGCTGATTTAATGGCAGAAAAGAAATACACGTTTGAAGTAAGCCCTAAAGCTAACAAAACAGAAATTAAAAACGCTGTTGAACTAGTTTTTGGAGTGAAAGTAGAAAAAGTAAACACAATGAACTTAAAAGGTAAATTCAAGCGAATGGGACGTTACGGTGGGTATCGTTCAGACCGCAAAAAAGCTATCGTACAGCTTTCAGAAGATAGTAAAGAACTAGACTTCTTTGAAGCATAACAAAAGAATTTTGTGAAGGAGGGAAAACAAGATGGCGATTAAAAAGTTCAAACCGACGTCAAATGGTAGACGTAATATGTCCGTATCTGATTTTGCAGAAATCACCACAGATACGCCAGAAAAATCCCTTTTAAGCCCGCTTTACAAACGTGGTGGTCGTAATAATCAAGGGAAATTAACTGTTCGTCATCAAGGTGGCGGCCATAAGCGTCAATACCGTATCATCGATTTCAAACGTGATAAAGATGGTATACCAGGACGCGTTGCTACTGTTGAATATGATCCGAACCGTTCAGCTAATATTGCATTAATTCATTATGCTGATGGTGAAAAACGTTATATTCTAGCACCAAAAGGAATCAAAGTAGGTCAGGAAATTGAATCTGGCGAAGGTGCTGATATTAAATTAGGAAATGCTCTACCACTAGCAAATATTCCAGTTGGTACGATCATTCACAATGTTGAATTAAAGCCAGGACGCGGCGGACAGCTTGCTCGTTCAGCTGGTGCTGAAGCTCAAATCCTTGGACGTGAAGAGAAGTACACATTGGTTCGTTTAGCATCAGGGGAAGTTCGTTTAGTATTATCTACTTGTCGTGCTACTGTAGGTCAAGTTGGTAACATCGAACATGAGCTTGTTCGTGTTGGTAAAGCAGGACGTTCTCGTTGGTTAGGCAAGCGCCCAACTGTACGTGGATCTGTTATGAACCCGAATGATCACCCACACGGTGGTGGTGAAGGACGTGCGCCAATCGGACGTAAATCACCAATGTCACCTTGGGGTAAACCAACCCTTGGATATAAAACACGTAAACGCAACAAGCCGTCTGATAAATATATCGTTCGTAAGCGTAAAAAATAAACGAAAACTGTGGCGGGAAAAATTACCCGTCTCTCAAGTGCGAAAGGAGGTTTATCCATGGGTCGCAGTTTGAAAAAAGGACCTTTTGCAGATGACCATCTGATGAAAAAGATTGAAGTTTTAAATGAAGGCGATAAAAAACAAGTAGTAAAGACTTGGTCTCGTCGCTCTACTATATTCCCTACTTTTGTCGGACATACGATTGCTGTTTATGACGGACGTAAACATGTTCCAGTATATATTACAGAAGACATGGTCGGACACAAATTAGGAGAATTCGCGCCAACACGCACTTACAAAGGGCATGCCGGCGATGATAAGAAAACAAAACGCTAATGAGAGGAGGCACACAACATGCAAGCTAAAGCCGTTGCGAAATCGGTTCGTATTGCTCCTCGTAAAGTACGTTTAGTCGTTGATCTTATTCGAGGAAAAAATGTTGGTGAAGCAATTGCGATTTTACGCCATACACAGCGCGGTGCTTCTCCAGTCGTAGAAAAAGTTTTAAACTCTGCGATCGCTAATGCAGAGCATAACTACGAAATGGATACAGACAATCTAGTAGTTTCGGAAGCATTCGTAAACGAAGGTGCTACGTTGAAACGTTTCCGTCCACGTGCACAAGGACGTGCAAGCAGAATTAACAAGCGCACAAGCCACATCACAGTTGTGGTAACAGAAAAGAAGGAGGGATAGTCAGTGGGTCAAAAAGTAAATCCAACAGGTCTTCGCGTCGGTATTATTAAAGACTGGGAGTCTAAATGGTACGCAGGCAAGGACTATGCAGACTTACTACACGAAGATATTAAAATTAGAGAATATCTTGAAAACCGCTTAAAAATTGCTGCTGTTTCTTCGATCGAAATAGAACGTGCAGCAAACCGCGTGAACATTACGATTCATACTGGTAAACCAGGTATGGTAATTGGTAAAGGCGGGTCAGAAGTAGAAGCACTACGTAAATCATTGAACAGCCTTACAGGCAAACGAGTTCATATCAATATCGTAGAAATCAAAAAAGTCGATATCGATGCAACATTAGTTGCTGAAAATATTGCTCGTCAATTAGAAAACCGTATTTCATTCCGTCGTGCTCAAAAACAAACCATTCAACGTGCAATGCGCGCTGGAGCAAAAGGGATTAAAACACAAGTATCTGGACGTCTTGGCGGAGCAGATATCGCTCGTGCGGAACATTATAGTGAAGGAACAGTACCACTACACACTTTACGTGCTGATATAGACTATGGTACAGCAGAAGCTGATACAACCTATGGTAAATTAGGTGTAAAAGTGTGGATTTACCGTGGAGAAGTCCTTCCAACTAAATCAGAAAAATAAGGAAGGGGGCAATGCATTATGTTAATGCCTAAACGTGTGAAATATCGTAGACAACATCGTGGTAAAATGAGAGGCCAAGCTAAAGGCGGCACAACAGTAGCTTTCGGTGAATTTGGTCTGCAAGCAACAGAAGCTTCATGGATTACTAGCCGTCAAATCGAGGCTGCTCGTATTGCAATGACTCGTTACATGAAACGTGGCGGTAAGGTTTGGATTAAAATCTTCCCAGACAAACCATACACTGCAAAACCCCTAGAGGTTCGAATGGGTTCCGGTAAAGGTGCTCCTGAAGGATGGGTAGCAGTAGTTAAGCCAGGGAAAATTATGTTTGAAATCGCAGGTGTATCAGAAGAGGTTGCTCGCGAAGCGTTGCGTCTTGCTTCTCATAAACTTCCGATCAAAACTAAGTTTGTAAAACGTGAAGAAATTGGTGGTGAAAGCAATGAAGGCTAATGAAATTAGAGAACTAACCACTGCCGAAATTGAACAAAAAGTTAAATCGTTAAAAGAAGAACTATTTAATTTACGCTTCCAACTTGCAACAGGCCAATTGGAAAACACTGCACGCATTCGTGAAGTTAGAAAGTCAATTGCACGTATGAAAACTGTAGTACGTCAACGTGAATTAAGCGTAAATAACTAGAAAATTGAAGAGGAGGTTAGCCTCGATATGACTGAACGTAATAATCGTAAAGTATACACAGGCCGTGTTGTTTCCGATAAAATGGATAAAACAATTACTGTTTTAGTTGAAACGTATAAGTTCCACAAGCTATACGGCAAACGTGTAAAATACTCTAAAAAGTTCAAAGCACATGATGAAAATAACCAGGCTAAAACTGGTGACATTGTAAGTATCATGGAAACTCGTCCGCTATCAGCTACTAAGCGTTTTCGTCTAGTTGAAGTTGTTGAAGAAGCGGTAATTATATAATATAGTTCGCTAAGGAAGATCCGAAGGGAGGTCACAGCGATATGATTCAACAAGAAACTCGTTTGAAAGTCGCAGATAACTCTGGTGCTCGTGAATTGCTAACCATTAAAGTATTGGGTGGATCAGGACGTAAAACAGCTAATATCGGTGATGTTATTGTATGTACTGTAAAAGAAGCAACACCAGGAGGCGTTGTCAAAAAAGGTGACGTTGTTAAAGCTGTTATTGTTCGTTCGAAGTCTGGTGCACGCCGTAAAGATGGGTCATATATTCGTTTTGATGAAAATGCAGCGGTAATCATCCGTGATGATAAAAGTCCAAGAGGAACTCGTATCTTCGGACCAGTCGCACGTGAATTACGTGATGCAAAATTCATGAAAATCGTATCTCTTGCTCCAGAAGTATTATAAGCTAAAAATTAGCCTTGTTAGGAGGTGCGTTAAGCATGCATGTAAAAAAAGGTGATAAAGTTAAAGTAATTTCCGGCAAAGACCGTGGAAAAGAAGGTACTATCTTAGAAGCATACCCGAAAAAGGATCGTGTGCTAGTTGAAGGAATTAATATGATTAAAAAACATGCCAAACCTTCTCAAGAAAACCCGCAGGGCGGTATTCTTAATCAAGAAGCACCAATCCATGTTTCTAACGTAATGCCGATAGATCCTAAATCCGGTGAACCAACTCGTGTTGGGCATGAAGTACGTGATGGAAAGAAAGTCCGCATCGCTAAAAAATCCGGTGAAGCATTAGATAAATAGGTTCAGCGAAAGGAGGGCGACATGATGAATCAACTTAAAAATAAATACCAAGATGAAATAGTACCATCTTTGATGAATAAATTTAACTATGAATCTGTGATGCAAGTACCAGCAATCGAGAAGATTGTCATCAACATGGGTGTTGGTGATGCAGTACAGAACTCAAAAGCTTTGGATAACGCTGTCGAAGAGCTTTCATTAATTTCTGGTCAAAAGCCAATGATAACTCGTGCAAAGAAATCTATCGCTGGTTTCCGTCTCCGTGAAGGAATGCCAATCGGTGCTAAAGTAACCCTTCGCGGTGAGCGTATGTACGAATTTCTTCAAAAGCTAATTGCAGTATCACTTCCACGTGTACGTGACTTCCGTGGTATTTCTAAAAAAGCTTTTGATGGTCGTGGAAACTACACATTAGGTGTTAAAGAACAACTAATTTTCCCAGAAATTAACTATGATAAAGTTAACAAAGTACGTGGTATGGATATTGTTATCGTAACAAGCTCCAATACTGACGAAGAAGCTCGTGAACTTCTGGCTCAGCTAGGCATGCCTTTCCAAAAGTAAACGAAAGAGCTAATACAAGGAGGGAAAATAGTGGCTAAAAAATCAATGATTGCAAAACAAAAACGTCCACAAAAGTACCAAGTACGTGAATATACACGTTGTGAACGTTGTGGCCGTCCACATTCTGTAATCCGTAAATTTAAACTTTGCCGTATTTGTTTCCGTGAACTTGCCTATAAAGGTCAAATTCCTGGTGTCAAAAAAGCAAGCTGGTAAACCCCGATTCGGGAAGGAGGTAATGATTAATGGTTATGACAGATCCAATCGCAGATATGCTAACTCGTATTCGTAATGCTAACATGGTAAAACATGAAAAGTTAGAGCTTCCGGCTTCTACAATCAAAAAAGAGATCGCTGATATCTTGAAACGTGAAGGTTTTGTTTCTGACTATGAGCTTGTTGAAGATAACAAGCAAGGCGTTCTGCGTATTTTCCTTAAATACGGTACAAACGAAGAGCGAGTTATTACAGGTATAAAACGAATTAGTAAACCAGGTTTACGTGTTTACGCAAAAGCTAATGAGGTACCACGTGTACTTAACGGATTAGGTATTGCTATCGTTTCAACTTCTAAAGGAGTGCTTTCAGACAAAGAAGCGCGTTCTCAAGCAGTTGGTGGCGAAGTACTTGCATATGTCTGGTAATTGATTATTTAATGATGAGGAGGTGCATGGAATGTCTCGTATAGGACTTAAACCGATTGAAATTCCCCAAGGTGTAGAAGTTAAACTGGAAGGTAATGTTGTTTCAGTTAAAGGACCTAAAGGTGAGTTAACACGAAATCTACATCCAGATATTAAAGTTAATATGGAGGATAATGTGATTACGCTAGAGCGTCCAAGTGATCACAAAGACCACCGCGCATTACACGGTACTACTCGAAGCCTTATCAACAACATGGTTGAAGGAGTAAGTAAAGGATTTGAGAAGTCTCTTGAAATTATCGGGGTTGGTTACCGTGCGCAAAAACAAGGTAACAAAGTAGTGATTAACGCTGGTTACTCACATCCTGTTGAATTAGACCCTGTTGACGGTATCGAAATTGATGTACCAAAAAACACACAAGTTATTGTTAAAGGTATTGATAAAGAGTTGGTTGGAGCGGTTGCTTCTAATATTAGAGCAATTCGTCCGCCAGAACCGTATAAAGGTAAAGGTATTCGTTACGAAGGTGAATACGTACGTCGTAAAGAAGGTAAAACTGCTAAGTAAGAATAGTTAGGGAGCAGAAAGGAGTGACCTAAATGATTACAAAACCTGACAAAAATGTTATACGTAAAAGAAGACATGCACGTGTACGTAAGAGTCTTTTTGGTACACAGGAGCGTCCTCGTTTAAACGTATATCGTTCAAATAAACACATCTATGTACAATTAATTGATGATCTCAATGGATCTACTGTTGCAAGTGCTTCAACGAAAGACAACGAAATTAATGTTGAATCTACAAGTAATGTAGAAGCAGCAAAGCAGGTCGGAGAAATGATCGCTAAACGTGCTCAGGATAAAGGTTACAAATCGGTTGTATTTGATCGCGGAGGCTACCTTTATCATGGTCGTGTGAAGGCTTTAGCAGACGCTGCAAGAGAAGCAGGTCTTGAATTTTAATCGATAAAGGAGGGACATACATGAGTAAAAACATTGATCCGAACAAATTAGATCTAGAAGAACGCGTTGTTACGGTCAACCGTGTTGCAAAAGTTGTAAAGGGTGGACGTCGTTTCCGTTTCGCAGCTCTAGTTGTAGTCGGAGATAAGAATGGTCATGTAGGTTTTGGTACAGGAAAAGCGCAAGAGGTACCAGAAGCAATTAAAAAAGCAGTTGACGATGCTAAGAAAAATTTAATTACAGTACCGATCGTTGGAACCACAATTCCGCATGAAATTCATGGTCAATTTGGTTCTGGTAATGTATTATTAAAACCAGCTGCAGAAGGTACAGGAGTTATCTCTGGTGGCCCAGTTCGTGCCATCTTGGAACTTGCTGGTGTAGGTGATATACTAACTAAATCACTAGGTTCAAATACACCAATTAATATGATTCGTGCAACATTGAATGGACTAACAAACTTGAAGCGTGCAGAAGACGTAGCAAAACTACGCGGGAAGTCTGTAGAAGAACTGTTAGGATAAGGAGGGAACTGTTATGTCTAAAAAACTAGAAATCACCCTCACGCGCAGTGTTATTGGTGGAACAGAAGGTCAAAAGAAAACTGTTCAAGCACTAGGACTTAAAAAAATTCGTCAATCTGTTGTTCATGAAGATACGCCAGCTCTTCGTGGTATGGTTAATAAAGTATCTCATTTAATAGCGGTTAAAGAAGTTTAAATACGAAATTAGCGTAAAGAGGAGGTGCTCGCATGAAACTTCATGAATTGAAGGCTGCAGAAGGTACACGTAAAAATCGTAATCGTGTAGGTCGTGGTATGTCATCAGGTAACGGTAAAACATCCGGTCGTGGACATAAAGGTCAAAAAGCACGTTCTGGCGGTGGAACTCGTCCGGGCTTTGAAGGTGGTCAAATGCCACTATTTCAACGTCTGCCAAAACGAGGATTTACAAACATTCACCGTAAAGAATTTGCAATTGTAAACCTGGATACTTTAAATCGTTTTGAAGACGGCACAGAAATTACACCTGAGCTATTACTGGAAGAAGGTGTCGTAAGCAAACTTAAAGCCGGTATTAAAGTACTTGGCAATGGTGCTATCGAAAAGAAACTAACAGTAAAAGCTCACAAGTTCTCTGCTTCAGCGAAAGAAGCAATAGAGGCAGCGGGCGGTAAAACAGAGGTGATTTAATGTTCCGTACAATCTCCAATTTTATGCGCGTAGGTGACATTAGGCGGAAAATAATTTTCACATTATTGATGTTGGTTGTCTTCCGTCTAGGCACATTTATTCCTGTGCCATTTACAGATAAGCTAGCAATCGATCAATTGATGAACCAGCAAAACGTATTTGGATTTCTGAATACATTTGGTGGGGGAGCCTTACAAAACTTCTCCATTTTTGCCATGGGAATTATGCCTTATATTACGGCATCAATTATTATGCAATTATTGCAGATGGATGTTGTACCCAAATTTGCTGAATGGAAAAAGCAAGGGGATGCAGGCCGAAAGAAATTAGCGCAGGTTACGCGTTACGGTACGATTGTCCTTGCGTTTATCCAAGCAATTGCAATGTCTATTGGCTTTAATGCGATGGCAGGTGGTTTGCTAATTGCTGACCCTGGAATAATGAAGTTTCTTGTTATTGCTATTGTGTTAACAAGTGGAACTGCATTCCTGATGTGGTTAGGTGAACAAATCACTGCGAATGGAGTAGGTAACGGAATTTCCATCATTATTTTTGCAGGTATCGTAGCAGCAGTACCGAATGGAATTAAACAATTATACAGCCAGTATTTTATAAATCCTGGTGATGATTTGTTTATTAACATTGTTATTGTTGCCTTAATTGCTTTGGTAGTTGTAGCAGTGACAGTTGGAGTAATTTTCATTCAACAGGCATTGCGAAAAATACCTATACAATATGCCAAAAAACTTGTAAATCGCTCTCCAGTTGGCGGGCACTCTACACATTTACCGTTAAAAGTAAATGCTGCTGGGGTAATTCCAGTCATTTTCGCGATTGCATTTATCATGGCACCTAGTACGGTTGCCAGTTTCTTTGAAGGTAATCAGATTGCAGCAACAATTCAACGTATATTCGATTATACGCAGCCAACAGGTATGGTTATTTATGTAGCATTAATTATTGCTTTCACTTATTTCTATACATTTGTTCAAGTGAATCCTGAACAAATGGCTGAGAATTTACAAAAACAAGGTGGCTACATTCCGGGCATTCGTCCTGGTAAGAATACGGAAACGTATTTGACAAGAGTCTTATATCGTTTAACATTCGTAGGCGCGCTGTTTTTAGCAGCTGTATCTGTACTACCAATCGCCCTAGGTGGAATAGCCGATCTACCTGCGTCTATACAAATTGGCGGCACAAGCTTACTTATCGTTGTAGGTGTTGCCCTGCAAACGATGAAACAATTGGAAAGTCAGTTGGTAAAGCGTCACTACAAAGGGTTTATAAAGTAATTTTTGCTGACAATGAGAGCGAGGGGAAAATTGTTGAACTTGATTTTAATGGGTCTGCCAGGTGCTGGTAAAGGTACGCAGGCTGAGAAAATAAATGAAAAATATAACATCCCTCATATTTCAACAGGAGATATGTTCCGTTTAGCTATTAAAGAGGGAACAGACCTAGGAAAGAAAGCAAAAGAATATATGGATCAAGGCGAACTTGTTCCAGATGAAGTTACGATTGGGATTGTCAGAGAACGCTTGGGTAAGGATGATTGTAAGAATGGCTTTCTATTAGATGGTTTTCCAAGGACAATCGCTCAAGCAGAAGCCTTACAGGACTTATTGCAAGATATGGATCAATCCATTGATTACGTACTTCATGTAGATGTACCGGAAGAAAAATTAGTGGAGCGTCTAACTGGTCGTAGAATTTGTCCGACATGCGGAGCAACTTATCATGTAGTTTATAACCCGCCTAAGGAAGATGGGGTCTGTGATAAGGATGGTTCACAATTAATCCAACGTGATGATGATAAAGCCGATACGGTGAAAACTCGTTTATCTGTAAATATGGAGCAAACCAAACCGTTATTGGATTTTTACGAGGATAGAGGATATCTTGTAACTGTCAATGGAGATAAGGATATTGATGAAGTATTTCAAGATATTCAGTCAAAAATTGAAAAATAAGCATCTTAACTGTATTTAAGCGCACGAGGGATGCAATTCTAATTGTTAAAAGTTATAATTAGTCGAGAGTAACATACGCATAAACGTGTATTACTTCATAATAAAGTGACACAGGATGAAAAGTGAGTAAACCTTTTTCCTATTTTTAGTTGTTCTAAGGGTGGATAAAGAGTACGAAGAAGTTCGATAATACGTCTTTACCGGACCTTTGGGACATCATCTAAAAGGTAGCCATATAAACTATAGCCTAAGTGAAGGTGATCGTTGTTGAACGAAGATGATTCGATTCCGCTAATAGGTCAAGTTGTTCGTATTATGCAAGGACGTGAAGCGGGTCAATACGCATTAGTAATTAAAATTATCGATGAAAAGTATGTCTTGCTTGCAGATGGGGAAAAACGTAAATATGATCGACCAAAGAAAAAGAATCTGCATCATATTGAAAGAATGGATTATATTTCTCCAGAAGTCCAAAACAGCCTTCTAGAAACTGGTCGTGTCACAAATGGTAAATTACGATTTGCCATAGCTAAATTTGTCAATGAAGTTGTGACTGATTTGAAGAAGGGAGATCAACACGATGGCGAAAGACGATGTAATTGAAGTGGAAGGAACCGTAACAGAAACGTTGCCAAATGCGATGTTTAATGTAGAATTGGAAAATGGTCATACAGTATTAGCCCATGTTTCTGGTAAAATTCGTATGCATTTTATTCGCATTCTTCCTGGCGATAAAGTAACGGTTGAACTTTCTCCGTATGATTTAACTAGAGGACGAATTACGTACCGTTATAAATAAGCTCTGCTCCATTAAAGGAGGTAAAGATGATGAAAGTAAGAGCATCAGTAAAACCCATTTGTGAAAAATGTAAAGTTATTAAACGAAATGGTAAAGTAATGGTAATTTGTGAAAATCCGAAGCATAAGCAAAAACAAGGTTAAGAAATTGGAGGTGTTTGAAAGCTATGGCACGTATTGCAGGTATTGATATTCCACGTGATAAACGTGTAGTTATTTCACTAACCTATATTTATGGTATTGGAAAAAACACTGCACAAAATATCCTTAAAGAAGCAGGCGTTTCCGAAGACACACGCGTACGCGACCTTACAGAGGATGAATTAGGAAGAATCCGTAAAGCAACGGACGAATATACAATTGAAGGTGACCTTCGTCGTGAAGTATCCCTTAATATTAAACGCCTAATCGAAATCGGCTCTTATCGCGGTATCCGTCATCGTCGTGGGCTTCCTGTTCGTGGACAGAAAACAAAAAATAATTCACGTACACGTAAAGGACCACGTCGTACGATCGCTAATAAGAAGAAATAACGAAAAGGAGGTATAATCTATGGCACGTAAAACTAATACACGTAAACGTCGTGTGAAAAAGAATATTGAGTCAGGTATTGCACATATCCGTTCAACGTTCAACAACACAATTGTAACGATTACGGACACACAAGGTAACTCTCTTGGATGGAGTTCAGCTGGTGCACTTGGCTTTAAAGGCTCACGTAAATCTACACCTTTTGCTGCACAAATGGCAGCTGAAACTGCTGCTAAGTCTGCAATTGACAATGGCATGAAAACACTTGAAGTAACGGTTAAAGGACCTGGAGCTGGCCGTGAAGCAGCTATCCGTTCACTTCAAGCAGCAGGATTGGAAGTTACTGCAATTAAGGACGTAACTCCAGTTCCTCACAACGGTTGTCGCCCACCAAAACGTCGTCGTGTATAATTATACCGTATATAATTTGTCACCCTGTCTATAATGGGTTATGATAGCTAAAAGTGTAAAGGAGTATATCTCCTTTAGCGAACAGCATCCGAGAGACAAGAACATACGAAAGAACTACAGGTAGTGCAGAAACGCCAACTGCCTATTTGAGGAATTTCGGTTAGACAGCTGGTCTAACCGGGGTTTCGACGTTTTAAAGGAGGGTTTTATTGAATGATCGAAATTGAAAAACCAAAAATTGAAACGGTAGAAATCAGCGATGATGCTACATTTGGAAAATTCGTAGTCGAACCGCTCGAACGTGGATATGGTACCACTCTAGGAAACTCCTTGCGTCGTATCCTACTATCCTCACTTCCAGGTGCTGCTGTTACATCAGTTCAAATTGATGGAGCGCTACATGAATTTTCAACAATCGAAGGTGTTGTTGAAGATGTGACAACGATTATTTTGAATCTGAAGAAACTAGCTCTAAAGATTTACTCTGATGAAGAGAAAACATTAGAGATTGATGTGCAGGGAGAAGGAAAAGTTACGGCTGCAGACCTAACATTCGATAGTGATGTAGAAGTATTAAATCCGGATTTGCCAATTGCAACGTTAAATAGCAAAGGCAGCTTGCATATGAAGATTACAGCAGAACGTGGACGTGGCTATCGTCCCGCTGATGCTAACAAAAGAGATGACCAACCAATTGGTATCATACCAATTGATTCAATTTTTACTCCAGTGTCACGTGTTACGTATCAAGTAGAGAATACACGTGTAGGGCAAGTAGCTAATTTTGATAAATTAACAATGGATGTATGGACTGACGGAAGTATTCGACCTGAAGAAGCTGTTTCTTTAGGCGCGAAAGTCTTTACGGAGCATCTAAACATTTTTGTAGGCTTAACAGATGAAGCGCAGAACGCAGAGATTATGGTCGAAAAAGAAGAAGATCAAAAAGAAAAAGTGATGGAAATGACCATCGAAGAACTTGATCTATCTGTTCGATCTTATAACTGCTTAAAACGTGCTGGTATCAATACAGTTCAAGAGCTTTCAAATAAATCTGAAGAAGATATGATGAAAGTACGTAATCTTGGTCGCAAGTCATTAGAAGAGGTAAAAGTAAAACTTAATGACCTTGGCCTAGGCTTACGAGATGATGACTGATAAAATCAAAAGTGCAGTATGATCTGGACGTAGCTTTTTTCAGTTGATCGTATTTTAAATAAGTCATTAGTCATCATGAAAGGGAGGGATAGTCCATGGCTAGAAAATTAGGTCGTACAACCGATCATCGTATGGCGTTGCTTCGTAACCTTGCTTCTGACTTAATTATTCATGAACGGATTGAAACAACAGAAGCAAAAGCGAAGGAGCTAAGATCCATCGTAGAAAAAATGATTACTTTAGGTAAGCGTGGGGATCTTCATGCTCGCCGGCAAGCAGCATCATTTCTATATAACAAGGAAGCTAACGAAAACGAAAATGTGATTCAAAAACTTTTCGATGATGTGGCTCCACGTTACGAAGACCGTCAAGGTGGATACACTCGTGTTCTTAAATTGGGTGCTCGTCAAGGTGACGGAGCAGAAATGGCAATTATTGAACTAGTTTAATGTAACCACATCCGACAAGGGCAGGACTGAATCTCTTCTACGAGGTGCATCCAAGCCCTTTTTTTGTAGAAGGAAAAAGGAAAGGAAAGATCATTCGTCTAACATACGAATTGCATCGTAAAGCCTTAATCAATCAGCTAAAGAACGAAGCTGAGACATGTTCATTAGAGGAAAGAATACACCCCGGGTGAGTTTAGATGGAGGAACAATGATGAGTAAGAAGTTAATCGAGTTTAGAAATGTATCTTTTCGATATGGAGATGAGCAGCCTTGGGTACTAAAGAATTGTTCGTTTACAATCTATGAAAATGAGTGGGTTGCCATAATTGGTCATAATGGTTCAGGTAAATCCACGATCGCTAAATTAATGAATGGTTTATTGTTTCCGCAAGAGGGTGAAATTTTCATAGATGACAAGCAGGTAAATTCGGAATCTGTATGGGATGTACGGAAAGATGTTGGAATGGTTTTTCAAAATCCAGATAACCAGTTTGTGGGAACGACGGTTCAGGACGATGTAGCCTTTGGCATGGAAAATAGAGGATTACCTCGAGAAGAAATGCTTAAGCGCTTGGATGATGTCTTAAGCGCTGTAGGTATGGAGGATTATCGAATTACAGAACCACATCGATTATCTGGTGGACAAAAACAGCGTGTAGCGATTGCAAGTGTTCTAGCCATTTCCCCAAAGGTTATAATTTTAGATGAAGCGACAGCAATGCTTGATCCAAAAGGGCGAAACGAAATTATGAAGACAATAGCTGGCGTACAGAAGGTAAAAGAGGTCACATTACTTACGATCACCCATGACTTACAAGAAGTCATTCAAGCTGATCGTGCCATTGTAATGAATGATGGACAGATTTGGGCGGAGGGTGTGCCGAGAGAAATTTTTTCAAAGAAGGAAGCATTGCGTAAGATTGGATTGGATGTTCCGTTTGTATCTAGGTTAGCTGATGTATTAAAAGCAGAGGCCATTCCCGTTACACAGGAGCCACTAAATCATGAAGAACTGCTGGAGGACTTATGGATATTACATTCAAGAACGTAAGCTACGTATATCAACAGCATACACCGTTCGCACATAAAGCAATTGACCATTTAGATTTTCATATCCCTTCTGGTTCTTTTGTAGCAATTATCGGACATACTGGTTCTGGAAAATCAACATTAATCCAACATTTAAATGGACTAATCAGACCAACTGAAGGTGACGTATGGATAGGAGATTATCATTTAAGCGCAGAAGAAAAACCTAAATTAATGAAAGAGCTTAGAAGTCGTGTAGGTGTTGTATTTCAATATCCGGAGCATCAACTATTTGAGGAAACGGTAGCGAAGGATATTGGCTTTGGTCCGCGAAATTTTGGTGTTGGGGATAGAGAAATACAAGACAGAATTCCAGAAGTTCTATCAGCTGTTGGTTTAACGGAAGATTTCTTGAACCGTTCTCCGTTTGACTTAAGCGGTGGCCAAATGAGGCGGGTGGCAATAGCTGGTGTATTAGCAACAAAGCCTGAAGTACTTGTATTGGACGAGCCTACTGCTGGATTAGATCCACGTGGACAGAAGGAAATCATGGAAATGTTCTATACCAGGCATCATGAGCAAGCACTTACGACAATTTTAGTAACACATAGTATGGAGGATGCAGTAAAATACGCTGATCATGTCATTATTCTTAATAAGGGAACCAAATATATGGAAGGGAAGCCTGAGGAAGTATTTGTCCAAAAAGAGGCATTACAGAATGTACAGTTAGACGTTCCAGAAATGGTACAATTTCTTGATAACTATGAAAAGAAATTTGGTATCCATATCCCCTATACTAGGCAAACTGTGCAACAACTTGGTTTGCAAATGAAGCGTTCGTTAAAAGGGGGAACCCTACATGAATAATGCTTTGGTTATTGGTCAGTATGTCCCGGGAAATTCTATCATTCATAAGTTAGATCCACGGACAAAGATTTCGATAATATTTATTTATGTTTTCATTGTGTTTTTTGCCAATAATGTTTGGAGTTATGGGATATTAACAGCTTTTGCCTTAGCTAGTTTAATTTCATCCAAAGTCCCGATTAAGTTTATATTAAAAGGGTTAACGCCCGTATGGTTTCTTATTATCTTTACGTTTATTCTCCATATGATTGTCACGAAAGAGGGCAAGCCTGTATTGGAAATATTTACGCTTACTATTTATACTGGTGGGTTAATTCAAGGATTTGCGATATCGATGAGGTTCTTTTTACTTATTTTAGTAACCTCTCTATTAACCCTAACCACGACACCAATTGAGATCACGGACGCGATTGAGGATATGCTACGTCCTTTAAAGAAAGTGAAGTTTCCTGTGCATGAATTAGCATTAATGATGTCTATTTCACTACGATTCATCCCCACTCTACTACAGGAAACAGAAAAGATATCGAAGGCGCAGGCTTCAAGAGGTGTTGATTTTAAAACAGGACCTGTAAAAGAAAGGATAAAAGCTGTCGTACCTTTGCTTGTTCCATTATTTGTCAGTGCTTTCAAGCGCGCAGAAGAACTGGCAATGGCTATGGAAGCAAGAGGATATCAAGGTGGAGAGGGGCGCACAAAGCTTCGTGAATTAAAAATTGCGAAACGTGATGTGTTCATCTATATCTTATTTCTTTGTATTATAATCGGATTATTTATTACACGAAATTAATTATTATAATTGGAAGGATAGAATTTCCGTTACTACGATAATATCTATCTTTCAAAGGAAGGCTGCTACAGTATGGTAAGACTTAAGTGCATTATTAATTATGACGGATCACAGTTTTCAGGCTTTCAGATACAGCCTAAGAAACGAACCGTACAAGGGGCGTTAGAGACAGCTTTAACTAAAATGCATAAAGGGGAGTACATTCGTATTCAAGCTTCTGGAAGAACAGATACAGGTGTTCATGCGAAGGGTCAAATCATTCATTTTGACTCAGCTTATGATATTCCTCTATATAACTGGAAGCAGGCCTTAAATACCTTACTTCCGAATGATCTATATGTTAAAGAAGTCGAATATGCAGATGATTCATTTCATGCACGCTATGATGTAATTGAAAAAGAATATCGATATTATGTTTGGCATGAAAGTGAACCGGATGTATTTAAACGGAATTATGCATATTATTTTCCTTATGAATTAGATATTAGGTCCATTCAAGCGGCTTGTGATTATCTAGAGGGGACCCATGATTTTACAACTTTTTCCTCTGCTAAAGCTACTACCAAAGGAACAAAAGAGCGGACGCTTTATCAGGTGAGTTGTGAAAAGAAAGGCTCGGAAATTGAGTTTATCTTTCGCGGGAGTGGTTTTTTATATAATATGGTCCGAATTATCGTAGGTGTCCTTTTAGATATAGGTCAAGGAAGGCGTCAGCCGGCTGATATCATGGATTTATTGGCGAAGAGGGATAGAAGGCTTGTTGGAGAAACCGTGCCCTCAGAAGGCCTCTATTTATGGAATGTTAGGTATGATGAAAAAAGGTAAGCGGATTGTCGGAGAAAATGCAAATCATATGCATCAGCTCTTGACAAAATCCTATCATTTGGTGTATTATGATCTATGGCATTTTATTTCTAAACCATGATTAGCCCCGGAAACTAATTATGTTGAAATAGACGAATGAATATTGAAATTGATTTTTTTAAAATATGGAGGGAAACATTCATGCGCACAACTTTCATGGCAAATGAAAATAATATTGAACGCAAATGGCTAGTTGTTGATGCAGAAGGCAAGCGTTTAGGACGCTTAGCGAGTGAAGTTGCTGCGATCCTTCGTGGAAAGCATAAGCCAACTTACACACCACATGCAGACACTGGTGACCATGTGATTATCATTAACGCAGAAAAAGTAGAATTAAGTGGTAAGAAAATTACAGATAAAATTTACTATCGCCATACAAACCACCCTGGTGGACTTAAAGAGCGTACTGCATACGAAATGCGTACGAAATATCCTGAGCAAATGCTAGAGCTTGCTGTTAAAGGAATGCTTCCTAAAGGCTCTCTAGGACGTAAAATGGGTAAAAAATTACACGTATTCAGAGGATCTGAACACACTCATCAAGCACAAAAACCGGAAGTTTACGAGCTTCGTGGGTAACTAAAAGGAGGTAAACATTTTGGCACAAGTACAATACTATGGCACAGGTCGTCGTAAAAAATCAACTGCACGCGTACGTTTAGTACCTGGTACAGGTAATGTTACAATTAACGGACGTAACGCATCAGATTATTTCCCATACGAAACACAAATTTTAATTTTAAATCAGCCGCTAGTGGCTACTGAAACTCAAGGTACTTATGACGTTATTGTTAACGTTCATGGTGGAGGTTTTACTGGTCAAGCTGGTGCTATCCGTCACGGAATCGCACGTGCGCTTCTTGAAGCTGATCCAGAATATCGTGGATCTCTTAAAACAGAAGGCTACCTAACTCGTGATGCTCGTATGAAAGAGCGTAAGAAATACGGTCTTAAAAAAGCACGTCGTGCACCTCAGTTCTCAAAACGTTAAGAAACCTTATATACCAAGGGTTTGCCCTCTTTGCTCTTATAAAGCAGAGAGGGCTTTTTCATGTCCGAATTGGGAATTGAATACCCAGGCTAAAACCATGTATTTCTGGAACCTCTTTGCTGTTTTCTCCTTCGCTTCATCGGTCACATGAGTGTAAATATCCATCGTGGTTTTAATATCGGTGTGGCCGATCCGGGATTGTACATCTTTGATAGAAGCACCAGCTGCAAACAACAAACTGGCATGTGTTTGCCGGAAGGCGTGAATTTTTATTTGTGGCAGTTCCGGGTTCTTTTGATAAATCCGCTTCAGCTTTTCATTCAAGTAAGCCAGTCGGCAGTAATCCATTTCATGTTTTAACTGATTATAGACCGTAAAGACGAGCTGTTTATCATCAGATTGAAAAGGAGTGGTAAGTTCTAACGTCAGATAGCGCTGTATTTGCTTGCTACACCATTTCTTTAAGATCGCCAGAGTTTCATCGTCCACGCTAACCACACGCCGAGAGGCCTTAGTTTTCGATGTCTGAAGCTGCTTTTTGCCGCTCGTATGATGTTAGACATTCAAAGTACAATTAAAAAAGATGTCAATTTTGGAGACCGTTTATTAGAGAATATACACGACCAAGTTAGCGAGCTAGTAAATTACTTTAACGTTGACTAAACTAAAAGAAGACGGGAATTATTTGACGCTTACTGATTTAGTTAGTGAAAATATAAGTCTTAAAGAAGAATTACTAAAATAAGTAAAAGGAAAATGATGATTAATGCTACAATTAAATTGAATAGTAGCACTTTTTAATATGCAATAGGTTCTACGCTATTCAACTATCTGGTGCTTTAGTTAAACAAGGTGATCCATTAAATTTGATCGCTTTTTGTGGGAACCTTAAATAAAATAATTTGAATATTATATTATTATTGAAGGGTAGAGATATTGTGCTAACTGGGCATTTTAGTGGAATAAGAAATAGAAAAAGGACAAAAAATTAGCTATTAGGAGTGATACGGTTGGGTAAGAAGGCATTTCATATATATAATTTTATTATTTTGCTCTTATTAATGTCACTTAATGCATTAGCCTCGTTTGGGGCTGGAATGAGTGAGGGGGGAATACCTTCCTATATGTATTTGGCAATGGTGCTTTCGTTTGTCGTCTGGGTTATTTTTTATTTCATTCAATTTGTACGCCCCACTAAGGCTTGGAGAATTTTTTGGTTCCTCTTTATGGTAATATTTTTATTTTTTTGGGAAACAGGTCTCGGCTCAGAGGTTGGTCTAATGATTATTGGATAGATTTTATAATATAAAAATAATTCAATCAACTAACGGGTGTCTTTCTGGAATAAGGATTTGGCGCCAGAGTCATATATAAGGGCCATTATGTTGAACAACTATTTTGGTAAAAGTTAAAATTTCAGAGATACAAAGGGAGGAATTACTATGGCAGCTAAAAAGGAAAAGGATATTCTTGTACTAAACAGTGAGAATAATTTTAAATTATTGTTAGATAGATATTATTGAATCGGTACCTAGCAGAAAGAGGAAGATATCTGTTGAAACTGGGGAAAGAGACAAGAATTTTCGTGATGTATTAATGCATTTGTATGAATGGCATGCAATGCTTGAGAGATGGTATCGAGAAGGTATGGATGGTGATATACCTTTTATGCCTGCACCTGGTTATAAATGGCGAAATATCAGGCACCTTAACTCACAAATTCAAGAAAACTACCAAGATGTAACAATAAATCAAGCTATAAAAAAGCTGAGGTTAAGCCATAAGAGAGTGATGAAATTAATTGAATTACATACCAATGAAGAAATCATGACTAAAAAATACTATAAGTGGACAAAAACAAGCAATTTATACAGTTATTTTGCAGCAAACACCTCTAATCATTACATGTGGGCAATGAAAAAGTGTGAGGCTATTGCACAATTAATAACGGAGAAAGAGGAAGAATAGCACCAGGTTGTAAAATGCTTATAAAGAAATTGGGCGCAATAACGGAACAAAGTTGTGCTAGAATTGGGCCATATTGTCGAGTGCGAAACGTTTCTGACTCAAATGAAGTGTAGTTACACAATTTCGATAAAGTCAGGCAGTTATACTTTTTTTTTACTGAAGGATTATGTCGAGGAGTCGAATGAGGAGGTAACGCTCTGAAAGGCTTCCCCTGCGTCGAATAGCACGCTGTTTAGTAAGAAATTGTGTGTTATAAGCTCGGTTAATAGGCGCAAGAATTTACAGTAACAGTCCAGCCGACGAAAGCCTACCCGATGGGGTGGTGTAAATCATGGTGCTTGGGTTGAACAGATATGGTGAGAATGCAGTGAAATATAATAAGAAAGTATATTGCTGACGAACTTCTGAATGTACGGGCCTAGAATAGACATAATTCAACGTTGTAAGCTGATAACGTGGAGAGCTTACTCTTGATGAAACGAACGTGGAGGGATAGCCACTAGACTAATAAAAGGTTTATTCAACCATGTAAGACAGTTCTTCATCATTAATAAGGTTCTTGTAAGACTAATAGAGGTTCAGCTCTTAAAGGAGCCACCGCTTGTTAAAGCGAAAGAAACTGAGACACAACGAATATTATAATATGCAATACCATTTCGATGCTTTATATGCTCAAAGTGTTAATGGTCAAAATTTTTATTGACTAATAGATTTAATGCAATCTGATGAAAACATTCGATTAGCTTTTCGTAATAAACGAAATACTGGCAATAAGACGGCTGGTTATGATGGACTAACAATCGAAGATATAAAGCAACTCTCCGTATCAGAAAAATATTGAATGAATTGGTTAGTTGGAACGCCGTATGCGATGAAAGTCACACGTACGGTGTGAAGTGGGGGAAAAGTCGGCGATAATTTCAAAAGCTTACCTATCACTAGAAGAAGAAAAGGGGTATTAAACTTAGAAAGTAGAAATTACAAATGCACATTGTTCATGGATTATTACAATGATAATTAACCATTTTACAGGCAATCAAAAGGGAGGATCTGAATGAGAAAAATTGAAGTAAAGCCATATGATGAGTATTGGAATTCGATGTTTGAAAACGAAGCAAAAAAATTACATGGTATATTCGGTCCTGAAATAATTAAAATTCATCACATTGGCAGTACCGCTGTAAACGGTCTAAAGGCAAAGCCTATAATTGATATGATGCCTGTAGTTAAAGACATTCATCGGATCGATGAGTATAATTCAGCAATGATCTCTATCGGTTATGAACCAAATGGGGAAAACGGGATATCAGGACGACGATACTTCCAAAAAGGAGGAGATAATCGAACTCATCATGTGCACATTTATGAATTAGGCAATCCGGAAATTGAACGTCATCTAGCATTTAGAGATTATCTACGGGCTAATCAAGATGTTGTGAAAGAATACGGAGACTTAAAAAAGGAACTGTCTCAACAATTTCCCTACGATATTGCATCATACATAAAAGGGAAGGAACAGCTAGTATTAGAAATTGAACGAAACGCAGTAGCTTGGTATCAACGTCAAGAACGTAATTAAATTATTTCACAAAAGGGCGCATTTCTATAATAGGCTGATGTCCTTTTCTATTGGTAGACATTTAAAAGGTGGATTAAAAGATGAGTGGTAGTGAAAGTGATCATCCAATTATACGGATATGTAATAATGCTAACTTGGGGGAAATAGTCAGTCCTCCTGAACCAATTTCTGGAGGACTCTTACACAAGATGTATCAAATAAAAACAACAAATGGAAAATATGCAGTGAAATTATTGAACCCCGAAATAATTAAAAGACCTGGTGCAATGACGAACTATATAAACTCTGAAAAAATTACGAATCGTGTTTCTAACAACATACCTGCACGCCCAGCCAATATTATTAATGGTAAATTTGTTAATGAAGTAAATAATCAATTCTATATGGTGTTTGATTGGATTGAAGGTCGGAGTCTAAACACCATAGAGATTAAAGACCATCCATAGTAAAAAAATGGGCTCAATCCTTGCAAATATCCATAAAACAAACTTTGAAGACCTTGATATTGAGTATGGTGGAATAAATAATGGTCATTTGAAAGATTGGTATATTTATTTGAAAGAAGGTCAAGAAGCCAGTTCTGAGTGGGTGGGGTTATTGAAAGAAAACATCGATAAACTTTATGAATGGGATACTAAGTCAAAAAAAGCTACTGAAATTTTATCAAAAGAAACAGTTATTAGTCACAGGAATTTAGATCCTAAGAATGTTATGTGGAACCAAGGTAGACCAATGATAATTGATTGGGAGTCAGCTGGTTATATAAATCCCGTGCAAGACTTAATAGAAACCGCAGTATATTGGTCTGATAATGGGTCTCAAAACATAATTGAAGATAGATTTTTGGCATTCTTAGAGGGTTATAAAAATAACTATGGGGAACTTCAAGCAGATTGGATCCTGGTCTTAGAAGCTGGGTATTTAGGTAAATTGGGGTGGCTTGAATACAATTTAAAACGGTCTTTGAGAATGGGATGTTCAGATGAAGAAGAACAAAAGTTAGGAACTACTCAAGTAAAGGAAACAATAACAGAACTTAAACAATATGATAATTCAATTCCCACACTTTTTGCTTTGCTTAACAAAGAACAAAGTATTTTATGACCATCAAATAACACTTTGTGATTATCTTGAACTCAAGTCTTCTGGTAAAGGGGCTTTAGTTTCAGCTAGAAATACACTTATAATCTTTCGCTAACGGGCGCTTTCCTGGATTAAGAGCAAACTATTGTACAGAAACGAAAAGTTTTTGAATGTTTGAGTTTAAAAGGAGTGATTGAATGCTTAAAAGATTAGTTTGTTTTGGTGATAGTATTACTGCAAGAATAGAAGGCCATCAAGAACCTATGTTAACTTCAAAGCTTTCCCTAAAACTAAATGATTTTACAGTGATTAATTCAGGCGTTTCAGGAGATAACACGTCTGATGCACTCAATAGAGTTGAATCAGATGTCTTAAATCACAATCCTGATCTCGTAACGGTATTATTTGGTGCTAACGATGCTGCCTTCCATAAAATGATAGATATTACTACGTTTAAAGAAAACCTTTTACGAATTACTAATAAAATAGGATCGAGGAAGATAATATTAATTACTCCTGCCCCTGTTGATGAAAATGTTCAATTTGCAAGAACCAATGAGACACTATATGAATATGCGAAAATGGTTAAAGAGGTATCTTATGATTCAGGGAGCCATCTTATAGACTTATTTTCAAAAATGATTATAAGAAATGATTATCGACAATTGCTAAGAGGTAAGAAAAATGATGGGTTGCACATAGGGGAATCAGGCTACGAATTCCTTTCCCAGTTGATTGTAGATAAAATTGACGAATTAACCTTAAATAATATTCTTAAAGTGTGATCTTCCGTTAACGGGCGCAGTTGTGGGTGCGACACGTTCCTGGCCCAAATGAGATGTGGCTAACATAGTCTCGGTAAAGGTCAGGCAATTATAATTTAAATGAAGGATATTATCAGGAGTCGAATGATGAGGTAACGTTCAGAAAGGCTTCCCCTGCGTCGAATAGCATGCTGTTTTAGTAAGGAAAAGCGTGTTATAAGCTCGGCTAATAGGCGTGAGAATTTACCGTAACAATTCGGCTGACGAAACCCTACCCGATGGGGTGGTGTAAATCATGGTGCTTGGGTTGAACAAATATGGTGAGAATGCAATGGAATACAACAAGATACTGTATTGCTGACAAACTTCTGAATGTACGGGTCTAGACGCGCGTTATACAGAAATGGATTTACTATTAAATGTAGGGTTAGCTGTGGGTGAGTAAGAATCCGCAATATAAAAATCCATCTTGTGTTACAGGCATATGCAATGCTAACAGGCTCATAGGAAGCACCTAAGTTTGTTCCATAATAGATAATATTCAACGTGGTAAGCTGATAACGTGGAGGACTTACTGCCATTGAAACGGTGACAAGGAAAGCATTCATGATAATAGTGACTGTATAACTTGTCTTTATATCGGTGAAAGAGGTGGCACAGTACCGATGAAAGGCCTAATCACCCGGAGGGATAGCCACTAGACTAATGAAGAAACATTTAATCATGCAAGGCAAATCTTTATCGGTTAATAAGGTTCTCGTGAGACTAATAGAGGTTCACCTTCCACGGAAGGCACCGACTTATTGAAACGGAAGAATTGAAACATGGAGGATATTAAGATATCAGAAGTGTTGATGATTAAATCGATTGGATTAGTTGGGGTGCCGTATGCGATGAAAGTCGCACGTACGGTGCTAACAGGGGGAAAAGGGAGCGATAACGTCAAACCCTTACCTATCTGTATAACAACAAACACTATGCCTGAATCGGGCCATTTTGTGGAGCAGAATATGGTATAATTGAATAGTCTAAAAAGTTACACATCGTAGTTTTTAGACATAAAATTGTTAAGGGAGGCGTTCATTATGATAAATCAAAAGAGCTGTTTCAATGAAGAACTTAAAGGGGATAACGCCTAACTAACAAAGTTGACTTAGCGTTTCCCCGAAATTTGAAAGGGGAAAATATATGCTTACAGGTAATGTAAAAATTGAAGAATTGAACGAAGAAAACTGGTATGAATGCTGTCAATTGAAGTTATCAGAGAAACAAGAAGAATATTTAGAATCAAACGCTATATCAATTGCCCAATCAAAGTTTGAACCGTCATTAAAACCGTTTGCAATTTACTTTGAGAATAGAGTAGTGGGTTTCCTAATGTATAACACTGAAAAAGAGGAACTTGATGGTTATTGGGTATTTAGAATAATGGTCGATGAGAATTTTCAAGGCAAAGGTATAGGAAAGGCTGCAACAAAGTTAATGATTGCAGAGATGAGTAAGTTACCAGACGCGGAAAAAATTGTTGCTGGTTATCATCCAGAAAACCAGGAAGCTCATCACTTATATGTCAGTTTGGGATTTATTGATAATGGTGACCGATTTGGAAGAGAAATGGCTGTTATCAAATATTTAAACGAGTGAAGTAAAAATAAGGGACACGAAAATGATGTTGTCCAAAAAGGGTTATTCGAAAATTTGGAAATATAACTTTCTGGGTGACCTCATTTTCGTGTTTAGAGCGCATTATTTTTGTGAAATATCTACGCACTTTCTCTTTTGTTAGTAAATAAACGATCTAAATGTAAGGAGGGAATCTGTAGTGAAGAAATATTTTTACGCTATCATCACTTTAGGTGCTATTATTTTCATTAATTGGAGTGTATCTGCTCTATTTAGTTCCCATTTTATTGAATGGTCATTTTTAGTTGGTCTTGCTACAACAATTGTTATTGCTTTTTTTAACTCTTCTGGTGGATATATGTCCGATTTGACTGATGCAAGACTACAGAGCACTAATAATGATGAACAATGGGCTGTAACTGAAGTACGAACAAAAATTGATAGACAAAAAAGGAATTTTCATCCTACAACTTCATTTTATTTTGCTTTAAGCTACACAGTAATCGCTGGAATATCAACTTTAGTTTACTACAAAGACTTTTTTATCAACTAAATCGGCTCTTCGATAAAAACATGCATTGCTTCAGAATTCCTTACAAATTCAATAGTAGCCTGTCTATTTTAATCATCTCGCAGATTAAGGTTCAGGAAATAATTAATACCATCAATGGTTAGATTTGATAAACGTATAAAATTTTTGAAATGTTAGTGGTACCCATTGTTGCCCCTCTCCGAGGAGGGGCAACAACACCAAACACCTAAGATGTCTATTTCCCCATTATACATAAAAGTACCCCAAGAACGAGTAGTTGCAAATACTCACTCCTTGAGTTGAAACGTCATCAGAATTGGTATCAGGTTCTTTTTTTGTTCCTTCTTTAATTGTTTTGTCCCCTTCAGGGGTTAAATCTTGAATAATTAGCTTTCAAGATCCATCCACTTTTTTCATGGTAAGTTTTGGTTCGGTTATTTCTCCATCCTTATATTTCATTTTAACTGTAATTTGTTCTGCATTAGATTTTTCGTTAATTTCTAAAATACTGAAGTCTACCAATGGGTTTTCGAATGATAGTGTGTCTTTTAGTGATTCTTCAGCTGACTTTGAAGAGGCGCTTACAGAGTAACTAAATGCCATCAGTAAAGCTAACGCAGTGATAGCAACTAAAAATAATTTGCTTACCTTGACTTGGTAAATTTTATTATTACTCAATGTTTTCCCTCAAATTTTATTTATCGTACCATACTTCACCGCCTGTTAACTCTACGGTAGCGTTTCCTAACTATCCACCATCATTTACTAATCTTGATGTGCGAGATCCGCCACTATAAGAACTAACTTCCATCTTACCTACAGTCTTTTCAGAGTCTAGAGATAAAATACCGGGATCTTTAAACTCATACCCTGATCGAATCCAAACTTTTTATTTGAATCTAGTTTTACCAAAGTTATAGATTCTCGAGTCGCTTAGAAGATCAGCGTTTTGTTTTTTTACAACTGGCTCTAACTGAAACATGTTGTCAATTTCTTCTTGTGTATAAGGGAAGATTTCTTGGTTGCTCTCGTCATAAAATTTTATTGTAGGTTTCTTGGTTGTTTCAGTTGCATGAGCTTCCATTTCTGGTGAAAGTAATACAAATAACCCAAGTGCAGCTACAAGAGAAAATAGAATTTTTTAATATCATAAAATTCCTCATTACATTAATATGCTACCAGTTCATAACTCATGAAAAATTTTTATATGTTTACAAATATTTCATGAACTATATGTTTGGCTTGAAATATATTCCATTTACTTCATTGATTACGTCCATAGATTCTGTAATAATAAAACTAATTAAGATCCTTAGAAACACGACGTTTTACTATTTTCTTTTATTTTCTCATTAGTACATATGTTGCTCCCATTTATTCTCAAAGTACAAGTAATGGTGTCTTTGAACTTTGGCTTCCTATAGGATTTATAGTTGTTTCCGTTTATTTGTACGGTAATAAAAGATACCATCCGTCCAAAATAAAGTCGAGTATTTTAGGTCTTTGCATAGCATTGTATCAGTTAATTCTTTAATATGCTGGATAATTTTAGTCTTTCCATAAAAGGGCGCAGTTGTTGAACTAAAGAGTTTCCCAAGAGGGGAGAGTAGTTTAAAATAACTCATCATTTAGGTTATGAATCGAATGATAAGAACCCAAAAGGAGCTCACAAACAGATGAAATGGCTATGGTAATAATCGATTAAAACAACAGCTGGTGAAGTGAATATGGACGTACCCCAAAAACGTGATCGATTCTGTGACCTAAAACTTGTTCCAAAAAAGAAAAGAGATGTGTCTGAAATCGAAAGGAAAGTACGCCAAAAGCTATGTCCCAACCATATTTATCAGTTGTTTAGAAGGATGGGGAGTTTTTTAACTCCACGAACTATCATTCCAGTTCTCCACTCTAAATCTTGTTTATTTATATTTAATGTAGCATTGGGGTAGCGTCTGAAGAAACTTAAGATAGCAATTTCACCTTCTAACCGGGCAAGAGGCGCTCCTAAGCATGTATGAATCCCTTTGCCAAACGCTAAATGTTTGCTTTTTTCTCTTGTTATGTCTAATATTTCTGGATCTTTGAATTGATCTGGGTCATGATTGGCCGAATTAAGTACAACAATTACAAGTTCTCCTTTTTTCATTGGTTGACCTTTAAATTCCATATCTTCCCTCACCCAACGTGATGTACTAAACTCGACCGGACTATTATAGCGAAGTGTTTCTTCTAAAGCATTGTTAATTAACTCTGGGTGTTTTTTTAATAAATCTAGTTGGTCTGGAAGTTCCAATAAGTTCATAATACTATTTCCGATAAAGTTAACAGTTGTTTCATGTCCAGCAACAATTAATAGAGAAACAATACCATATAATTCTTTTTCTGTTAGTTTATCTTCTTCTAATTCCGAAATAACTAGTTTACTAATTAAATCTTCTTTGGGGTTTTTGCGCACGATAGCGAATCTTTCTTTTAAATACTGAATAAATTCATTTCTTTGCGAGTCAATATTCTGAGGGGTTGAACCATTTGAAGCTTCAATAATTGCATTTGACCAGTTTCGAAATTTATTGCGGTCTTCTGAGGGAATTCCAAGTATTTCACAAATAACAATGATTGGTAGTGGAAAAGCAAACACATCTATTAGGTCAACCTCATGTTCAGTGGAAATTTCATCAAGTAGATTGTCGGTAATTTCTTGGATACGTTCTCTCATTCCTGCAATCATCTGTGGGGTAAAAGCTTTCGAAACAAGTCCACGTAACCGTTTGTGATCTGGCATGTCAGCGAATAGCATATTTTCTCTGAATACAGCCTCTAAATCATGATATGACGTATTGTCAAGTTTTGTATAATCCTTTATAAACATTTGATTTTTCAATGTTTCTAATGCATCTTCATATCTTGTGATAAACCAAGCATATTGACCATCTGGGAGTCGTACTCGAGTAACAGGTTGTCCCTCTCTTAATTTGGCATATGCAGGATAAGGATTGGCGACAAATGACTTCGTGAATAACGTTTCTTTCAGTGAATCCATTTCGTGCAACTCCTTTCAAAAGATAAATTGTAAGATCACTTTTATCATATCACCTTTTCCTAATAATGGTAATATTTGTATTGTGACTTTTTTGTGAATTTTAAAACGGAAAGCGTATTTTGGCTTATTGTTACTACCGCAAAAAGTGAGAACATTTAAGTTAGATAATACCCTTTCATCTGGACCAGTAAGGAAGATAGTCATATAAAAAATAAATCCTCTCATAAAGGGGGGATAACGGAAGGAATCAGTATTATATAGCTGGATCCATTTTTTATTATTATCATTTCATCAGATAAATTATTATTATGTAGTTATAAAATGAATTTAATGGAAAATTTACAAAAAAATGAAGGAAGATGTGAATATTTGTAGAAATAGTTAAATGTAGTTAAAGGAGGTGAGATATGTTGAAAAAGATTCTTGCACTAATAATTTTTCCCGTCATGATTATTTTAGCTTCTCAGACCTTCCCCTCAGAATCAATCGCAGCTGAAACTACTGGAAATGAAAGTCCTAAAAATGAAATTAATGCAGTAAAGTATTTCGGTCCATTTCCTTTTACAACAAGAGATGGTAAATGGGACGGTCAATTTTCTGTTCCTTCGCTAGGCGATGTTACAATTAGACTCTCGGGGGAGGATTTATATTGGGAGGTAGGACGAGTGCGGATATGTAATAGGGACTCTGGTAGATGTACACTATGGGGCCCCCTTTCAGTAGGTACTCAACCTTCCAGAACAATTACTGACGTTTTACCAGGTGTATATTATGTAGATGTAGATTACGCGATGAATGTATTCTCTGGTACAAGCACAATTGAAGTAAGATATTAGATAAATAGGTGATTTAGAGCTGATATAAGACGTTAGGTAGTATTCGGCTCCTATCGTCTTATATGCAGCCCTGAAAATATATTTGTTCGTGAACTGGATGAATTAGTAAAGTTAGTGATACGTTTGGTTCAGGTAATGATGACAATCCAATTTTATTGAGTGAATTATGTACAGAAAGAAGGCTAATTGTACCTTCTTAACCGTTTTTTATTTAATTTTACTTGTGATAAATCGTTCAATTCTCTTGTAGAGTGATGTTTGTTTCTATGGGTTAAATCCTCTAATTTTCTAACTGCAGCGCTAAATTCATTGTCGGAGATTTGTTTTGTAGCTAAAAGAGTACATAACATTGCATATGCAATTGGAGTTGTATCAACTATAACCTCTACATCCACATCTGAATTACCGCTGTATCCAATTGTAGATAGACTTTCATTATTGAAGTCTATTGAGCGACCATTTTTTAATGAATTTTGCAAATTTATTCCCCACTTTCA
Source organism: Virgibacillus salarius (assembly GCF_039521925.1). Classification (NCBI taxonomy): domain Bacteria; kingdom Bacillati; phylum Bacillota; class Bacilli; order Caryophanales; family Bacillaceae; genus Virgibacillus; species Virgibacillus salarius. The sequence continues at coordinate 64,515 of NZ_BAAACY010000019.1, forward strand.
TAGAAAAAGAGTGGGATAAATTATATTACCCCACTAGTACTTATTAATAGTATTTCTTACGTTTCCTGTCATCGTCGTCTTCATCATCGGAAATAACATTAACATAAGAGTTGCCACTTTTAGTGATCTTCGCAATGTTAAAATTGCGGTTTTTGTTTTTTAAGTCATTGTCGTTATCATTATCGTTATCGTTATCAACATGAATATCACTGTCGAAATCTACATCGGCTTTAGCTTTTGCATCTGCATCTGCTTTTGCGGTAGAGAAAAACTCTTGATTACCATCTTTATCAAATTTTCTCTTTGGCCTCCACATACAATTTCCCTCCTTTATTTTCGATTTAATATAATATATTCAATGTTACCCTTAATTGAGTTGGCAGTTATCTTAAGTCAATTGCTTGTTTTATTTTTAAATAAAAATAACCACTAACAATATCATAAATTGAGCCCTCCATATGAAATGAAGGGCCAGGAAATAACATGTGGAAAGACCCTTAACAGGTCTATAATAAAGTATTCAATTAGCCGTAATTTGTGTAGGCTACTTTATTAAATCAATCATGATAGCAATTAATCAAGATATAAATTTAAAGCTACAAATAGAAAGTACTATTTATGTGTGGATTGATTAAAAAAGCCCCTCATAAGAGGAGCTTTTTAGGTTGTGTTGGTGTGACACTGTGGGTAACTACATTATATAGTGCGCAATAACTAAGGATCAGCATTTATATAGCTAGTTCCTATTTCAAAAAGTTAGATTTTAAATCTAACTTTTTAGGGGTACCTCACCTTTAATTTACTAGTAAATATCCTCTGAGAATTCTACCTCCATTACAATATATCTTCTCTCTCGGCTTTGTAGATCATCCAGTATGCACCCACAGCTCCAATCACTGCCAGCGTCATTTCGACAGCAGGAGTTACAGTATATGTAGGCCCGTTATTCATGGAAATGGAGGTAAACTCGATAATGAAAACAGAAACAATTGTCGTCGTTGGTGATTTCCGAAGCATTCCCAAAACAAGTGGAATCCAGCTACTCATCGTCTTTAAAACGGCATGAATAAGAATTTCCATCATTTGATTGTATATGATTGGGGAAGTAAGAGGTTCCTTGACGAAATCATATTTGACGTTTAACCCGATTAAGACAAGATTAATGAACAGATTGGAGATGATAATAATAACAAAGGTAACAAGCGAGATTAATGCCAGCTTGGATATAAGCAGCTTCTGTCTCCTAATTGGATAGGTGAATAGCACGGAGGTTGTCTTATTCACGTACTCACCGACAATTATTCGAGCCATTAGTATTGCAGCAAATATTACGAACGTAAAATTCACCATGGAACGAGTTAAATCAAATGCAACGTTGTAGGTTGGGTGTATGTAGGTGTTTTCCACTGACCACTGTAACATCATCATCCAGACCAAAACCGTCATCACCAAGTTTGACACTATAACACACAAGAAATATCCATTCAGTTTGAATTTTTTTAATTCCAACTTTATTAGCGAAATCATGTATCCCCACTGCCTTGCAGAAGATTTAAAAAATAGTCCTCCAGCGTTTGATTCTTGCGTCTGATTTCTCCAATGTCAACTCCATTCAGAATTAGCGTTCGTACAATTTCAGGTTGAGGTAAACTTAAATCATAGATACGAATTGTCGATTCATTTATCAATTTAAAATTGCACATTTCTAGCTTATTAGACAATATGCTAACTGCTTTCACGACATCCTTTGTCACCAATTCAATATACTCCGTCCAGTCCCTTTGGATGTTCTCCATTGCCACTTCTCGGATAAGCTTGCCTTCACGAATGACACCAATCGTATTTGCGATTAGCTCTAACTCCCGAAGTAAGTGGCTAGTTAGAAACACCGTCATTCCATATTCTTTACTCAATGCGGAAATCAGGTTTCGCATGTTCTTCAATCCAACCGGATCAAGACCATTGATTGGCTCATCCAAAAGTAACAGCTCCGGTCGGGTCGATATTGCCCGGGCTAATCCAAGGCGTTGCTTCATGCCAAGTGAATAGCTTTTTACAGTTTTGGCTCCTTCAACGGTTAAGCCGACCAATGCAAGTGCTTCATCGATAGACCGGTGATCGTGATAACCCATGTATGCACAGTGTAGCTCCAGATTTTCCCGAGCAGTTAGCTTTTCATAAAATATTGGATAATCAATCAAGCTACCTATTCGCTTCTTAGATTTGCAGTCACCAGTTATAAGTCTCTCTCCGAAAAGTTCAATCACTCCTTCAGTTGGCTTCCATAAGCCCGTAAGCAGCTTCATGACCGATGTTTTGCCAGCTCCATTCAGACCTAAGAGTCCGTAGATTTCTCCTTTCTTAATGTGAAGGTTCACATCGGACAAGATGTTGTTCCCACTCAGGTTCTTGCTAAGTCTACTCGTGCTAACGACGTATGTCATGGTTAGTCCTCTCCTTTTAACGATTTTAATCGAATTGTAAATGTCGTTCGCACGAATGGATGACTCTTGAGCGTTATTTCGCCATGTAAATGTTCGACAAGACGTTTCGTTATTGTTAAGCCCAGTCCGCTTCCTTGATAGAGTCGGTTCCTGGAATCTTCGAGCGTGTACATGCGCTCAAATACTTTGTCGCTGTGTGATTCACCAATTCCTTTGCCACGATCCCACACATCTATATAGACATGGGAATCATCGCCGCGCAATGTTAGACCGACGGTTAGACCCTCTTTTCCATACCGAACAGCATTAGAAATGAGGTTTTGCAATATACGATCCAAAGCTTCCTCGTTGCCCAATGCGTACATTGGTTGATCTGGTATATCAATGATGGCTTCCAATCCAGCAGATTCAATATCATTATAATGAAAAAGTAGATTATTTTTGCAAATTTCATTTATATTTACATAGGTTAGTGGCAAAGCTTTGTCCCCGGATTCCAAGCGGGCCAAGTCGAAGAACTTATTAATCAGTTGCAAGATCTCCGAAGTTTTGGTCTGCACTTTCAGAAGAGTCTGTTTCCTTGCTTCCTTCGTCATCTCTTTGTCGCACACGATTGTCTCAATTAAACCAATCACGACTGTGAGTGGCGTTTTTAAATCATGTGAAATATTGGCCAGCATTTTACGGATTCCAGCTTCCTTCTTTGCATGTTTGAGGAACTCCTCGTTTTTCTTCTCAAGCAGTCGGTTCAGTTCGACTAGAAGTTTTTTTAATGCTGGATCATTCGTGAACAGAAGTACTTTTTCGGTTTGATTTTTCTCTATAATTGTCCGAAGCTTGTCACGGATGTAAAAGAGATGGGCGTCTCGCCCCCTAGCTAACCGGTATTGTGAAATGTTGAACATAATTAGAGCTAAGATAATGCCAATTAGAATACCAGTCATTCAAAACTCCCCTAGCTTATATCCGATACCCCACAGCGTCTTAATATATTGAGGTTTCGAGGAACGATCCTCGATTTTGTCTCGTAGACGGCTGATTTGTACGTTAATACTATTCTCGTCGCTGTAGTATTCTTCGTTCCATACTGCACGATAAATATGTTCTTTTGTGAATACTTTATTCGGATTGCTGGCGAGTAAATATAAAATTTGAAATTCTTTGGATGTTAACATAATGTCCTGGCCATTCTTAGTGACAGTGAAGTCGTCTACATTAATTGTTAATTCTCCAACCTTCAATACTCGTGACACAGATTTTTTTTCGACAACAGTGGGTGAATATTTTGTCGTACGACGGATCATCGCCTTTACTCTGGCCGTAAGCTCGATTAACGAGAAAGGTTTAACGATATAATCGTCTGCTCCGAATTCGAGACCTACTACTTTGTCCACATCATCATCTTTGGCCGATATAATTAGAACCGGGGTGGTGTTATATACTCTGACTAGCTTCAAAAACTCCAACCCGTCTAGCTTTGGGAGCATTAGATCGAGCAGAACCAAATCATATTGTTGACTCATGACAGCCTGTATCCCTTGCTCACCATCGTATGTACAGACAACATCGAATCCTTCCTTACGTAGATAATTTGCAACCATGTCACTGATAGAGTAATCATCTTCTACTAACAATATTTGTGTTTTCATACCCGAATTGTATCAAAAGTCAAAAAAATAGTAAATGAAAGGGAATTCTCCGTATCGGTCATTAAATCACTTATTTACTTTGAAAATGAACCTCCGGATATTTAGCCCCTAATTGTTCTAACACATTATCATCCGTTCCTCTCAAATACTGATCGAAGAATGCAAGCGTGAATTCATTAACTAGAAGATGAATTTGCTTAGTATCTTCACCTTTTGCACGCATCAGTGGGCTGTACAAGTTAAGATCAGTAAAGCTAGTATGGTTTGAATTCGGAATGACCAAAGACAATGCACCACTTGTGACAACTTTTTCATACCTTGACATAAGGTCGTAAAAGTCTTTCTCAAGCGCTTCACGATTTCTTCCTGTCTGTTTTAAAATCTCTTCCGGAGTAATTTCATCCAGATCTGCCTCGAATCGATCCACATCTAGTGAGGACGCGGAGTACATCAAGAAAAGTGGCTTTTGAACACTCTTCTCAGGAACTGGTCCTCCAAACAGTGATCCGTCCATATTTATGGCAGCTTTTACGCGATCATCTTGCAATAGCATTCGATACGCCGTGGCACCTCCATAGGAATGCCCGAACATGCCAATTTTCTCGAGATCAAGCCTTCCCTTGAATTGATCGTCCTCTCCGCCCTTATCCAACTCTTCAAGCTGATCAAGTACGAAAGTAACATCTTCTGACCAAATGGACATCCTCTCATCGAACTCAGCAAGAGTGTTCGGTTCATCTTCAGTCGAATATTTCACTGTTCTACCATCTGGAAAAACCGTTGCTCCCGCATTATAAGTATGATCAATGCCAACGACAATATATCCACGACTTGCTAGTTCTTCAACTTGAAACGTATTCTGATTACGGTTGCCGGCATTACCGTGCGAGAAAATTAGCACAGGATAACGTTCCTGCCTATCAGACAAAATACCCTCAGAAAACGAATGCACACGGACAAGACCTAAATGGCTCATCATAAAATCAGGTAGCCCCATTAGTTGCGCCATTCCCTCCTCTTTTTCCGGCACATCTCTCATATATTGATTAGTCCTCTTCTCGCTCTCTTCGTTTGCTGGATACCAAACTTGTACCATCAACTCGCGCTTAGCTTCCGGATCTATCCCAAACGTTTCTTTGCGTTTTTCGTCCGTCCAATGATAGGATACTGTTCCTACCGAGTGAATTCCTGTTGGTTTCTCAAATGAGAATACAGGCATGACAATAGGTGGAATGATTGTGATTGCTAGATAAACAGTGAGTAGTACAGTTTGAATAGTCAATACATACCACTTTCTGGGTTTTATATTCTTTCGTTTGACATACAGATACGCCGTTAACAAAACAGGTGTTAAATAAGCCGGAATCATTCGCCAGCTTACGCCCTCTGCAACCATCTGTACAATTACCATAAAATATCCCACGGCCAAAGGCCAAAGAGATACTATGTTTGTGGAGGCTTTTTTCCTCCTTATAAACACCCAATACAATAATCCAAAATTAACAACGACAAGTATTATCTCTAAAAATCTCATATTATTATTACTCCTTTCTGATTTAAATCTTGCAACTGATTCAATTTCTATTGTAAAAGTAATACATGTCGTTTTTCTTTCTTCATTCTTACATATTTCTTTCATACGATAAATTTACCCCGATAATTTGGTACTCACCAACAACCTCAAATCTTGCTTTCTTTGCGGGGTACCGCCATATATCACCATCTGGGATGGGAGCGTATTAATTTTCTTGGAGAATATAGGTTTGATGCTAATAGATTACTAGCTAATTCTCTTAGACCCTTAAATAAAACTTAAACCAATAACAAGCCAAATTCCTTAACGTACAAGAATTTGGCTTTCATAATGTCGAAATTTGCTAAGCGTATAAAATTTTCGAAATGACGGTACCTTTTTATTGTAATTTTAGACCGATCAGTCTAAAATGAAAGTAAGCTAAATTATATTACTGGAGTGAGATGAAGATGAAACGCGTATTAGTAGCTGGGGCAACAGGTTACCTAGGGCGATATGTTGTAAAGGAACTTAAACAGGCGGGATATTATGTAAAGGTATTGGTCCGATCACCAGCAAAGTTAAAGCAAGAGGGGGCTTTCTCTTCCCCAGTTATCTATGAATTCATTGATGATATTGCTGTGGGGGATGTTTCCAAGGCAGAAACCATTCAAGGTATTTGCGCAGATATTGATTACGTTTTTTCCTCAGTAGGTATTACAAGACAAAAAGGTCATTTAACGTTCATGGATGTAGATTATCAGGGGAATCTGCATTTGCTGAAAGAAGCAGAGCACAGTAAGGTACAACGGTTTATGTATATAAATGCGCACGCGACTGAAAATTGTCCTTCTGCATTAATTAAAGCAAAACAGCTATTTGTAGACAAATTAAACAGAAGCTATGTTCCACATATCATCATCAATCCAACGGGTTATTTTTCTGATATGACGGAGCTTTTCACTATGGCCCAAAAAGGAAGGGTATTCTTGTTTGGCAAAGGAGAAAATAAAATGAATCCCATACATGGGGCTGATCTTGCGGAATATTGTGTAGCATCCTTTTCTAAAGAAGAAATATCACTCGATGTAGGAGGTCCTCATGTTTATACATATCGTCAAATGGCTGAACTATCTATAATGGCCGCTAACCCAAACAGTAAAATTACAAGCGTTCCACTGTGGCTTGTTAAAAGTATCTTCCCATTTCTAAGAATTAGTAATAAAAGACAATATGAATTATTGCAGTTTTTCTTTTATGTAATGACACACGATGTTATTGCTGATACCTATGGAAATACTGATTTACAAACTTATTTTGAAAATATGAACGCATAAGGAGAGTAACAATGTCTCATAAAACAAAACAGAGTCTTATCCAAGCTACCATTGATTTGATTATGGAGAATGGACTGGAAAGGCTTACGATTAACAAAGTAATAAAAAAGGCGGAAAGTAGTAAAGGCTCATTTTATTACTATTTTTCTAACATAGACGATTTAATGAAGGAAACATTTTTATATGCCTTAGAACATAGTCTAATTGATTTTTCTTACAATCCAGATAAACCTTTTAAAGAAAATATCCTTTCGTTTGGGCGCTATTTAATTAAAATGTCTACGGAAAAATCACCTGAACATGCGATTATGTTTTTGTGGATCTCCAAATCCTATCAAGATGAAAGCTATCGAAGACAATTTCAGGAGATGCGCAAACAAATTATCGAAGAAAATTCTGTTTCTAAGGATTTTCAGAAGGTATTTCAAGTGGATGTAGAATGGTTATACTTTATTGATGTTGTTATTATAGGGTTTCTTGTTCATTGCCTCCTTCATGATGATGAAGACATACTACTTTCCATCTGGAAACAGCTAACCAATCCTATCGTCTATGCTTCTAGAGTTTAAGTATGAACAATTGTCATCATCGAACAACGCTTCTCAAAGACCCTTAATCAAGTCTAGGTGGGGTCTTTTTAAAGTCACTTTTGAGAACCATAGCCTTACGTTTATTATACGTCAGCAAGTAGTAGTGAGTTTTGTGTAAGTATAGTAAATTAAAAGCCCTCACATTTGTGGGGCTACATTTTTACGCTCATCCAATTTCCAGCAGATTTTCAACTCAATTTACCTTTTACCACAACCCTTTTATCACCAGATAATGTACATGTCAATAGGGTTATCTCAGCTCCGTTATTCTCCAATACTTCCACTGCATCTTCTTCGACGGTCTTAATTTCTGTTACTTTGTAAGAATAACGATCATTGTCTGTTGTTAAAATGATTTCATCACCTTTTTTGACATCTGGAAGGTTACGGAAATGTCGGTCTCCGCGATACCCCCGATGGCCAGCTATTGATATATTATCTGTATTTGGATCTTGATCTTCAATAATCTGAGTTAAACTAATTGCTAAGTTCTCTTCCGTGGTTGATGGTAATACAAACTCCTTTAAATGGATCGACGGAATTTCTAATTCATAAATACTTTTTAATTCTTCTTTCGAAAAGTTTATGTCAGGCGCCGTTTCATTATTTAATCCATCTGTTTTCAATAAATCCATTGCTTGTACAAGTTCTGCATTTTGTTTTGAAGTATACCAATCATAAGATAAGGGCACGGCAATGAGTATAGCTCCTAAAACAAGTAATCCTAGCCCCATCCATAGTCTGCCTTTTTTCATCATGATTCGCCTCATTTCACTTCAACCTAAAGGAATAATGTTACAAAGAGGCCGAATCATCTAAGAGAAAAATGAACAACTAGAAAGGATGGCTTGTGCAACGAAGCTTCTCCATCCGTCACTTTCCGTTGGCGACTGGTGAGCTTCTTCGTGTTGAGGTACCTAACCGATGCCTTTTCTTTTAAATAGGGAAGGCTTCGGCAGCAATACATCGCACGTAGAAAAAAATCGCTCTTCTTTTTCAAGGAGGAGATAGAGTCGTACATTGTTCCTCTCTAGAATGTTCGTGTATCTCAGCCTCTTTGTAATTTACTTATTTACTATTCTATTAAAGTTCCGCTTCTCATTCGTCTGATATGCGTATACAAAAGGAAACTACCTGATCCAAGAAATATCATTCCGATTAAAGCTAGATATCGTAACCATTCTTCCCCAGTTTGTGGTAGCTTATCTCCGAAATCTTGGCTAGGTGGCGTCGGTGGTGTATCCCCTTTTTCCATAGGGGTGTTCTCTACAATCACTTCTTTGTTTTTATCTCCTAATTCAATGGTGATATGAATTGGCTTATCTAATTGCACATAACCAGTAGGAGCTTTGGTTTCTACTAATTGATAGTCTCCAGGTGTTAATCCCTTTACGATCACGATGCCATTTTCATTTGTTGTTATCGTTGTAATTCGTTCACCCTCACTGTCTAACACGTCAAAGACTGCACCTTCTAAAGTTGTGTCTGTGATCGCATCAACTTTGGTGATTTGTATGTCCGTTTTTAATAAGTTGTTGCTAAATTCCAAGTATAGAGGCTCTTGTTGGTCAAAGACGATTTCAAATTCAATAGGAGTTTTATCCAACTGATAACCAAAAGGAGCTTTTGTTTCAATAAACGCATAATTTCCTGGCTTCAGATCATCTACAACTAAGACGCCGTTTTTATCCGTAGTAAGTTCCGTTTTTAGCACTTCGCCTTTTGCATCCACCAACGAGAATATAGCTCCTTCGAGCGTATCTCCCGTTTCACCGACTTTCGTAAGTTCGACTGAACCAGTACGTAGGGGATTCTCAAAATTGACTTTTGCTATTCCTTGTCCCAATCCAATATCAAATGGAATCGGTGTGGTATCTAATTCATACCCTGGGAGTGTTTCTGTTTCTACAAGCTGATAAGAGCCTGGAATTAAATTGTCAATGATAAGTTTACCTTTTTCATCTGTAACAAGGTTTTCTTGTAGTGTTGTTCCGTCGGCATCCTGCAATTCAAACACGACACCTTCTAACAGTTTTCCATCTTCTCCTTCTTTGGTTAACTCTAATGTACTTGGAATATAACTGTTTTCCGCCTCTAGTTCCAGCGTTTCTAGTTGATTGAATGCAATTTCAAATTCGATTGGGGTGTCATCTAACTGATAGCCAAATGGAGCTTCTGTTTCAATAAATGCATAATTTCCTGGTTTTAGGTTCTCAACCGTTAAGATACCCTCTTCATTCGTAGTCAATCCTGTTTTAAGCTCTTCGTCCTTTTCATTCACTAACGTGAAGACAGCACCTTCTAGAGTATCGCCCTCTTCACCAATTTTTGTTAACTCTACAGTCCCTGTACTTAATGGGTTTTCAAAGCTTACCTGCTTTGCTTCTGATTGACCAATTTCAATTTCAAATGGAATTGGTGTAGCATCTATGTCGTATCCTGGAATGGTTGCTGTTTCTACTAGCTGATAGTTACCTGGTTTCAAATGGTCAATCACTAATTTGCCATTCTCATCAGTAAGGAGCTTCTCTTGTAAAGTCCTCCCATCGGCATCCTGTAGTTCAAATTCTACGCCTTCTAGTAGTTCGCCATCTTCTCCTTCTTTAGTTAGTTCGACTGAACCGAGAGCATATGCATTTTCTTTACTTACTTCAATTTGGGCTTGCTGTGCTAATTCGATATCAAACGGAATAGGTGTATCATCTAATTGATATCCTTCTGGAGCTAGAGTTTCTACAAATTTATAGCTTCCTGGCAATAAGTCTTCAACAACAATAATTCCATCTTCATTTGTGGTTAAACCTGTTTCAATTTCTTGTCCATCCTCATTGAATAAAGAGAATTCTGCCCCTTGTAAATGTTCTCCTCCTTCTCCAAGCTTTGTTAATTGAACAGAATTATCTAGATCCATGTATACACCAACACGCGCTGGTTCTACCGGCTGACCTTGATCAGTAGCAATTGCGAATGAGTTCCAAGCAGCCCGTTCTGTTGGGTTAATGGTTTTGTCTAATACACCTTGATCTACTTCCGAAGCGTTAGGAGCTTCCATTGAAAAGTTAATAGTGATATTTTCACCCTCAATCCATTCAACCCCATCTTTCAGTTCTAACTTAAAGGAATGAATAGAGGACCAATCGTCAACCTCCGTTGCCAAAGTCCAATTAGGCTCTTCAGCCGAATCTGGGTTCGATAATTTCTCTGTAGATTCTGGGTAGTTCGTATTTCTGATTAAATCATCACGCTCTGGTGTCATAGCAGAACTATAATAAACATCTACTTTATCGACCCACGAAGCAGGAAGTTGAATTGCTTCCGTTAATTCTGGAGTAAATTGGCTCCCGCGATCAATGTTATCAGTTATCCCTAAATCATTAATAGATGGCATAACATCTATGAGTGTCATACTTGAGATGTCTTTTCCTGAAGTATTGGTTAATGTTAATTGGTAATCAATAGAACCACCTGGGACAGTGCTTCCAAAGTGAGTAAAATCTTCATCTAGTTGCCCCTTAACCAATTTCTCTGTTTGGATATTATACTGTCCACTAATATAATATTCATTGCCAGACTTTAAACGAGGTTGATCTGAATTACCATTCTCATTAAGGTCCTCTACATCCGTTTGTAAAACCGTATCCGTTAACCCAGGGCTTTCAACTGACGGTACGGTTAGTTCCTGATCTCCAGAAAAGCCGTAAACACTAAAAGAGAGTGTATTTGGTGCGCTTTCATCTATTTGAACATTAATTTCTGCGTATAACGAACTACCTGGTCGAAGCAGGCGGTCATTCCAATTAAATTTTACAAGTTGTCTACCACTATCATTATAGTTGTTGCTTATTACGGTATAGTCACCACCTGCTGCAGAAGTAGTATCTATGGATGACCTGCCGTCAGCATCTGTAAATTCCACTTCAGGATTATTAGCAATGTTTATTCCTGGTGGCAATAGTACTACAGTTTCTAATGGTTCATTCATAGCTAAAGTTGAACTGTCTTCAGTGTTTAAATTTACCCGCATTCGATTATCTCCAGGAGCCACATATGAGCCTAGCTGATCTATTAGCTTAACCCCAACAGTAGCTATCGGAGGCTGATCGGTTGGTTTTGGAGCAATCTGTGCAGATCTCGGACCTGCTAGAGGATCAGAATTATATTGGTTACTGAATGCATTACCATCTCCATCTACTCCATAAACATCCCATTCGTTGGTTACAGATCCTGTATAGCCAGGTTTGACTTCAAAAAAGTAATTAGGTCTGCCTACATTTAACATACCACTTGGAGCATAAGTAAAATCTAGAATAATATCGCTAACTTCATCATTTTCACTGATTCCTAAGTCCGCTCTATTATAAACAGTATCTAAATCAGCATTTTCAACTAGTAATTCCCGTTCACCGTTTACAACTGCTTCAATATTGAAAATAGGATCATTCTTTAAAGGCACTCCATTTGGATAGTCTGCATTCGGCCTATAAATAAATCCCCTAGGTGTTTCTATTTCTTTAAAAATTAGATTTGAATCTATATGATAACTAGTAGTATATTCTTCAAAATCACCTTGGTCACTTTCTGGTAAAGGAGCAATTCCGTGAGAAAAGCCTAGAAGAGCATCATCATAAACAATTGGATTAGGGTCCCTGTTGCTATTTGGAGCTATGTTTCCTTCACCGTCTAATGGACCAACATGTACCGGAACATACCAATTTCCTTCAATATCGCCATTTGCGGTATCAGAATCAACAATAGTTATACTATCATTCGTATTAACGTTGCTCTCGTTATCACCAATAAATAAAGTATTAATAGCTACATTATTAGTAAGCGTTTGATTTACAGTGTTATTTCCTACAGAGAGAACCATCTCCATATTGGCATTAAATAATGAATCTTTAGCAGTTTCCTGGTCATCAAATGAAGGAGCATCGAAAGTCCAAATCAGTTGATTTCCATTTTGCTCAGGTTCAGGGCCGTTGATGGTTGAGTCATAAGATAACCCATCAGGTAATGTATCTACAACCGTTATTTGAGAATTTTCGTCAATATAAAGCTGTCCAGTACTGTTTTTAGGAATGTCTACATTTATTTCCCATACAGTTTGGGAGTTCGGGGTAGGTAAGTTTCTTTCATTACCTTGAACGTCCGTAAATCGCTTCGTGATATTTATAGGATTGGACGCATCTACTACAACTAAGGCATTATCATCAACTTTCTTTTGTTCGTCCGCTTCAAAAGAAGCACTTACCTCCAGTTCAGTCCCATCGGGAGTAAAACCATTGCTAGTTTGTAATTTAATAATCTTTTCATAAGTCTGGCCTGTTTTTAGCGTATCAAATTCGTAGACCAATCGATTGTTTTCAGAATCATAGATTGGTTGGACACCGGCAATTTCTAATTCTGATAGTTCTTGGTTAAATGTAATTGTTTCTAAAGTTGGCAAGTCAATAAAAATAGTAGCATTTGTGTACTCAGTTATTGATCCCGTAGTTTTAAAGACAAGTTTATATGCCGCATCATTTCCCGAAAGTACATTAGCATTTCGTGGAGAAATATCGATATCTACATTTAGATTGCCTGAAAAGGGGGAAATGGCTGGTTGCTCACTATTAACCTTTGATTCTGATTTGCTCTTATCAGAGGAGTCAGTTTTTGCTTCCTTTTGAACTAGATTCTGTTCCTCAGCAGTATTCTCTTTTTCTGCTTTTTCTTTTTCAGTATTCCCGCTTTCAGTATTCTGCGTTTTCTCCTCTTCTATCGGCTCGACCTTTTCTTCATCACTTGGACTTGCATTTTTCTGTTCTTTATCGTTTGAAGGTAATTGGAACGTAAAATCCTTCGTTGCTATTAATTTTTTTTCCTTAAATCCTTCAATTTTAATAAGGTTTTCGCCCTCTGTTAAATCTTTAAGTGCAAACCGTATTTCTTTGGTGTTTTCTAAAGAATTTATGTTTAAGCTATGTGATTCTTTATTGTTGGTGATTGTAGCTTGGTCGTTTCCGACAAAATAATCACTATAATTCGAGTTCTTCGGATACGTAACGTTTAATTCATCTATTTCTTCACTTATTACTACTTTGAAAATGGAGTTTTCGGTTGTCCCCTCTTTTTCAAGAGATACTGCTATATCCTCTCCAGCCCCAACACTACCAGCAGCCATAGCAATTGATTGACTAAATTGTGTGAATATCATAGAAAGAATAACCACTATGGAAAACATTTTTTTCATCCTGAATCCTCCAATCATAAATTTTATTACAAATATTTCACCAAGCGTAACACAGTTTTACAGATATTTGTTTAATATTTCAATCATTTTACAATGTTATAAAAATTAGTGTCGAATTTACTAATACTTTGTAACTATTTGTTATGATAAAGAGTATGAAAAATGTAATCTTATGGCATGAATACGGATGAGTTTTTGAATTTGTGAAATGGTCTCTTTGTTTTGTGTAGTAGCAGTTCATAGATACCAAATGTTGTTCGTTTTCCGTTAGGTATTCTTCAAGATATTTGTCTTTGAGCTCTAGCCGCTTAAGCACTCAGCTTTTCATCGTTGATTTCCATTGATACAATGAACCTACATATTTTATAGATGCCATCCATTAATAGATGGCAGATGCACTAAGTAAATTACGCAATATAATACTGTAGGAGGTTTTTTATATGAAGCAGAAACAGCTTATTTTAAATGAAAGACCAAATGGGCTACCAGATGAACGCACTTTCCAATTTGAAGACGTAGAAGTAGGCAACCCAGAAGCGGGTGAGCTTTTATTAAAAACATTATTTGTTTCTGTTGATCCGTATATGAGGGGGAGAATGTCAGATGGTCCGTCATATATTGAACCATTTGAGGTAGGTAAGCCATTAAATGGTGGCGTCGTTTCTCAAGTAATTGAATCAAAAAGCGATCAGTTTGACAAAGGAGATATTGTAACTGGACATTTGGCATTTCAAGAATACCATGTAGTTAGTGATAACCATGTACGGAAGGTTCAAACGTTTGGTCTGCGTCCAAGTGTTGCTCTAGGGCCACTGGGAATGCCTGGATTAACAGCCTATTTTGGTATGATGCATATTGGTGAGCCAAAAGCAGGTGAGACCGTAGTAGTTTCTGGTGCAGCAGGGGCTGTTGGGCAAATTGCCGGGCAACTTGCTAAAAGAGCGGGTGCTAAAGTCGTCGGTATTGTTGGTTCTAAGGAAAAAGCGAGGTATATTACTGAAATACTTGGCTTTGACGATGTGGTTGAATACAAAGAAGGAAATGTGGCTAAGCAATTAGCAGAAGCTTGCCCCGATGGCATTGATGTGTATTATGAAAATGTTGGAGGAGAGATTTCTGATGCTGTTTGGCCATTACTAAATACATTTGCGCGTGTACCGGTATGTGGTGCAATTTCTTCTTATAACTTGGAAGAAGGAGAGTATGATATAGGTTTACGTGTACAGCAGTACCTTATAAAATCAAGAGCGAAGCTACAAGGGTTTATTGTTGGTGATTTTCAAGCGGATTATAAAGAGGCATATGAGGTACTCGGTAAAGCTATTGCTAATGGTGAATTAAAATTTGAGGAAACAATTGTTGATGGATTTTATGCTATTCCAGATGCTTTTCTAGGCTTGTTTTCTGGAGAAAACATTGGCAAGCAGCTTGTAAAGGTTGCAGATAGTGAGTAGAGAAGCATATAAAAGAGGACTGTTTGTGGTTTTCCTTCTGTTAAATAGACAATCTAAAAATATTAAGCCAATGTGATTAGCTTATTCCCTTGTCTATTAATTGAATGGGGCTGGGACAAAACCCAGTAAAATAAAAAGTGGTACTCGCCAATAATTTGGTAAGTACCACTTTTTTT
>NZ_BAAACY010000020.1:0-62982 GCF_039521925.1 Virgibacillus salarius
CACTATATTTAGCCACAAAAACCCCCCCTGAAATTAGATTTTTTACTCTAACTTCAGGGGGTCGGTACCTGATTAGTTGAAATGTTCGTTTTTTGCACAGAATCATTCATTTAGCACCTGAAATAAGCGAGACTCCGGCGGGAACAGCACGAGACCGAAGATCCACTTGGCAACGTGTTTTTCTTTACCGAGTTAGCTGTGGCCGTGCCCGCGGAAAGCGCGTATGTTTTCACGGTGCGGCGATGATACTCCTATTGATAACATGATTATTCGTATTTTAAGTAAAGAAGTTGTGTTTTGTCCCAGCCTTAAGGTTTAATGCTGATATACTTTCTTGATCGCTTCAAACAAGATGTGAACCCCATTCATTAACGCATCCTTATTAAAGGTCATATAAGGGTGATGAAGACCAGGGGATAAATCACAGCCTAAGCCAAGCATCGTCGCTTTTAGCTCTGGTCTTTTTATTGTATAAAAGTGGAAATCATCTCCGCCTGGTGTTACTAGTGGTGGATCTACGTTTTCAGTACCGAGTACTTTTTTGATTGCTTCTCTCATAATAGAAGTAGCCTGTTCATTTGTTCTTGCAGCTGCAATACCTTCTGTACTTGTTAATTTAATTTCTACATCATATAAATTTTTCATTGCTTCAAAAATATTTAGTACTTTATTGTCAAGTTCATCCATAATTTCATTTGATTGCGCCCGCATATCCAGTGAAAATGAAGCATTCCCTGGAATTATATTTGAACTCTTTCCACCTGCTTGGAAATTTGTCATTTTAACAGAATGGGGAACTCTTGGGTCCAAATGAATTTTACTTAAAAGATTAACAATTTGTGCACCGACCTCAATCGCATTAATATTTAAATGTGGCCTTGCTCCATGGGCATCATGTCCTCTTATTTCTGCACTGTACATCTTTGTTGCTCCATGAACGATTACTGGGGTAGCATTTCCCATTTTACATTCTTGCTGAGGGCGAAGATGAACACCAAATAGATATTCAACATTATCAACAGCACCTTTTTCTACCATCTTCAATGCTCCAGCACCTTTTTCCTCAGCAGGTTGAAAGATAAATCTTATTGCAATTTGTTTATGCAGCTCAGGTGACTGCTGTAGCTTCCATAGTAAACCTAATACCATTGCCATGTGGGCATCATGTCCACATGAATGATTGGCTTGGAAGCTGCCGTCAACTTCTTGCCAAAGAGCATCAATATCTGCACGAACAGCTACAATCGGCAAATTATCTTTAAAGTTTCCATATTCACCTACTACCCCAGTATGATCTACGAATGTGTTAACATTGCACCCATTTTCTTTTAAGATATTAGCAATATACTTTGTTGTTTCCACCTCTTCCCAGCTTATTTCTGCATGTTGATGTAAATAGTTAAATGTATCTTTAACCTGTTTTTCTAAGTCTTTCATGTTAATCTTCTCCATCCTTTATAAAGTATTTATAAGTTGATTTAATTTTCCCTCTCTTTTCTACACGTTCCACGACTTCAAATAATAAAGCGTTAACAATTGCTATGGTAACAGGTCCTTTACTGAATAACGTATTTTGACTAACTGAAATAAGAATGGTTATATCTGCATGTTCCACAACCGGTGAAACTCTAGAATCGGTTATTGCAATGACTTTAATACCTTTCTCCTTTGCTTCTTCTGCTAGGCGTATGGTATCAATGGCATATCTGTAAAATGAGAAAACAATGATACAAGATTTAACAGGTAATAGATCAAGCAAACCAGCATCCGTCTCCGGTCTATATAGGTCGGCATTTCCTAAAATATAATTTAAATTAAAGTAAAACCAATGCGCAAATGTAAAGGAGTGGTGGTAACCAGCAACGACAACTTTTTCGCTATTAATAATCGCTTCGATAATCTTTTCCATGTCATCAATGGCAATCTTCTCCATATTATTTTGCAGTATGCTTATGTCCTTTAGCATACTTTCGACATAATAGTTGCTCATTTCCTGTAGTTTTTCATCGGATTGTTGTTTGACCTCTAATAAGTGTTTTCTTACATCCTTTTGCAGAGAACTATAACCACTATAACCAATCGAATGACAGAAGCGAATAACCATTGTTTCACTAACACTAATTATTTCTCCTACTCTTTTGGCTGGGTGAATGGCAAATACCATAGGATCAGAGAGTAAAGCATCGGCGACTTTCTTTAGACCCTTTGTAAGGTTCGAAAATTCTAATTCTGTTTTTCTTACATAACTAGCCGTCAAAAGAATTCACCTTCTTTTTTTAAAGTTTTTCCAATATTTTATATTGCAATAAATTATATCCTTTATTATAATACAATGCAAGTTGATAATATTTTGAAAATTAAAAAGGAGGGAAATAATGAAAAAATCTACTAATAAGTTAAAAAGCACAAAGAGAAAGCTAGGACTTCCAGATGCGTATGTTATTTTATTTGCAATCTTAATTATTGCAGCTGTAGCGACATACCTTATACCAGCAGGTACATTTGACAGAGAGACTGTCAATGATATTACAACTGTAATACCTGATAGCTATCAACAAAGCGAACAACAACCAGCATCATTTATTCAAATATTTACAGCAATCCAACAGGGTATGATCGATTCAGCGGGGTTAATTTTTCTTGTGCTTATTATTGGCGGAGCTTTTGCGGTAATTGAATACACAGGTGCGATTGATGCGTTAATTATGAAGACGATTAATCAGACAAAGGATAAGGAATATCTATTAATTATTATTGTATGTAGTCTATTTTCTATTTTTGGTGCTTTAGGTATTATCGTAAATGCAGTTATTGCGTTTATCCCAATAGGGATTATTTTAGCCCGTTCTATGAAGTTGGATGCCGTAGTCGGTGTCTCCATTATCTATCTTGGAGCATATGCAGGGTTTAATACCGCTTTTCTTGATCCATTAACTACTGGAATGGCCCAGCAGATTGCCCAAGTACCATTGTTTTCTGGTATTGGTTTTCGGGTGCTAATTTATTTAACGGTACTTGCTTCGACAATAGGTTATATATGGTGGTATGCTAGTCGTGTCAAAAAAGACCCAATGCAGAGTGTACTTGGCGGAAACCGCTTTCCAAAATATGATGAAAAAAGTGTAGATGCTGCCCCATCTAAATTAACAGGTATACATAAATTGGTTTTATTATGGCTCGCATTGGGGATTGGAATATATATTTTTGGAGTGTTTCAGTATGCCTGGTCGTTGAATCAGATGGCCGCTATGTTTATTATTATAGCGATTGGTACAGCAATTATTGCCAGAATTAACCCAAATGAATTGGTAGTACAGTTTTTTAATGGTTGTAAAGGACTGGTATACGGAGCATTAATTATTGGAATGGCAAGATCAATTGTAGTAATTCTAGAGAATGGACAAATTTTAGACACTATTGTTCAAGGAATGGCAACAGTTATGGAACCATTTACGAGCGTCATCGGTGCTATTGTCATGTTCTTCGCGAATTTTCTTTTTAATATTATCGTATCATCTGGAAGTGGACAGGCCGTTATTGTTATGCCGATTATGACGCCACTTGCAGATATTATGGAAATACCCCGACAAGTAGCTGTTCAAGCTTATAAAATGGGGGATGGATTTTCAAATGTGATCACCCCAATTTCTGGTATCTTAATGGCTAACTTGGCAATTGCAGGTGTATCGTGGGTGAAATGGATTAAATTTGTGTTACCTTTAGTAGTCATTTGGTGTGTTATTGGAATTGTTTATTTAACCATAGCTGTTATGATTGGATGGGGACCAATATAAAAAGGAGTGAATTTTAGATGAGAATAAATGAAGTAGTTTTATATAAGATGCAAATGCAAATGAAAAATCCATTTACCACTAGTTTTGGAACGGAGCAGAATAGAGAATTTTTGTTGGTTGAAGTAAAAGGCGATGATGGAATATCAGGCTGGGGAGAAGGGGTTACATCTGAACGGCCCTTATATAGCGAGGAATTCACATTACAAAGTTGGTATATGCTAGAGAAGTTTCTTATTCCGCTTGTTGTTAATCAAGAAATTACTCATCCGGATGATCTTCAAGAATTGTTTAAGCCGTATAAGCGTAATCATATGGCCAAGTCTGCGTTAGAAGGGGCAGTATGGGATTTATATGCGAAGCAATGTGGTGAATCATTAGCTACAAGTCTTGGAGGCACGAAGAAACGTATTGAAGTTGGAATTAGTTTGGGGATTGAAGATAGTTATGAAAAACTAATTCAAGCAATTCAAGAGAAAGTGGATGAAGGCTATAAGCGAATTAAAATAAAGATTAAACCAGGAAAAGATATAGAGGTTTTGCGAGAGGTAAGAAAACATTTCCCTAATATCCCATTAATGGTAGATGCAAACTCTGCATATACGTTAGACGATATCAACCTATTAAAAGCACTGGATGAATTTAATTTAATGATGATTGAGCAGCCACTAACAGCTGGCGATCTAATTGACCATGCAAAATTACAAAAACAAATTAATACACCAATTTGTTTGGATGAAAGTATCCATTCGTTTGAGGATGCTCGCCAAGCAATTGAATTAGGCAGCTGTAAAATAATTAATTTAAAAATAGGTCGTGTAGGTGGATTAACAGCATCGAAACGAATTCATGATTTATGTGAAAATGCAGGAATCCCATTGTGGTGCGGTGGAATGCTGGAATCAGGTGTCGGACGTGCGCATAATATAGCGGTTGCAGCATTAGCTAATTTTACACTTCCTGGAGATACAGCATCATCATCTAGGTATTGGGAAAAGGATATTATCCAACCAGAAGTTGTAGCAAAAAATGGTGTCTTGACTGTTCAGGACGCTATAGGAATTGGTTATGAAGTGGATCGAAATGAAGTGAAAAAGCATACGGTAGCAAAAAAGGTTTTTAGCTAGATTTACAAAAAAGGGGTACAAACCCTGTAGAATAAAAAAGAGACTGAGACAAAAGAATGAAGAAACAATAAAAAACGACAAGATAATTAGTTTAAATTAATTATCTTGTCGTTTTTTGATCAGAATCATTCATTTAGCACCTGAAATAAGCGAGACTCCGGCGGGAACAGCACGAGTCCGAAGATCCACTTGGTAACGTGTTTTTCTTTACCAAGTTAGCTGAGGCCGTGCCCGGAAAGCGCGTATAATTTCACGGTGCGGCGATGATACTCCTATTGATAACATGATTATTCGTATTTTGAGTAAAGAAGGTGTTTTGTCCCAGTCTATGTTTTTTTCCTGAATGCCTTA
This sequence comes from Virgibacillus salarius, assembly GCF_039521925.1. Lineage (NCBI taxonomy): Bacteria > Bacillati > Bacillota > Bacilli > Caryophanales > Bacillaceae > Virgibacillus > Virgibacillus salarius. The sequence goes on from NZ_BAAACY010000020.1 coordinate 5,270, forward strand.
GCGCTTTATGTTAATCTCAAACTAGAAAGAGGTAAGCAAATGAATAATATAAATTTTGAAATTAATGTTTTTCATTAATAATGATACAAAAAAATAGCATTCATTTCAAACGATTACGAAGAAATACATGCTATTTTGGAAGTAGAAGAAAATCAAGAATTTCAAATATATCCAAGTTGGAATGTGAATTTCTCAATCAATAAAAACGAAATTATAATTGAACTAAATTATCAAAAAGAAGACTAAAAATTTTTTTACCTAAGGATTAAGAAAAGTCCATTAAGGATTCCTTTATTATTATCGGGAAAGGTCCTGCTGTCGTCTTTTCCGGTTCCTTTTGATATGGAATTCAAATTTTCTTTCTGTTATTTGCAAAGAATCCTCTCTATCAGCTTTCCTAGCTACTTTTTTTCATAGTTTAGGAAATTAAAAAATTAGCCCATGTGGACAAATACGGGAGTGTTGAGCCACGTCCAGCTCTAGCGCCCAGAAACTCAAACTCACCGTGACTCCTCTATCTCCGTTGACTCGCTTCAGACGCTACGTTTCTAATCGGGTGCTTGCGCTTTTGTTCTAAGTTAAGAAAGTATAAAATCAGTGCAATGACTGCGTTAAGCGAAGTAGTTATTTTGAAATGTTTGATGTATATTGGCAATGCTCCGACTAATTACTTCGCTTTCCACGGGCACGGCCTCAACTAACTTTGCAAGAAAGAACACGTTGCAAAGTGGATTTTCGGCTCGCGCTAATCCCGCAGGAGTCTACGTAATTCGTCTCCGCTATGAGAAGGTGCACCAATTCTTGTCATAAGAAATAGGTTGACTTTTTTTACAATGGGTAAAGTGAAAATCGCTATCCGTGAGTATAAAAGCAGCTGTGTTACTTCATGCTAGCGTTGTAGAGCCTGATAATAGCGAAGGCCGGCCACTTCAACTCCTGTGGGAAATGTTTGACCTGAATATCCACTTTTTTGAGCGGGTTTTGCTAAAAAAGTTAGCTGAAGGACAAACCCCACGGAAAGGGAAGTGGGCAGCCGGAGTGGTGGTCAAGCAAGCAGTAGCTATTATTCCATAATAGCTACTAGAGGAAGCGTAAATCTGAGCATTTGGTGATAAGGACTGAGCGAATTTTGCTCCGTTTTTTTAATTTCCTCTCATATCATGTCAAATTAATCTTTCGCTTGTTTCCCTTAAAAGATATATGGAGAAAAGGTTTTGCTTACATTAGAAATGATACACATTTTAAATGGATTGTTCCTACTTTGTCACACAAAATAGATAGAGATTTGGTAGACTGAATAGAGACAAAAGTCGGAGGCATACGGAAATGAATAAACTAAAACTTTGGGAAGAAGCAGAGGCTTATCTTACACAGTATCATCAGGAATTAGAGACAGCATTTACCGATTTTAAAAACAGGTGTGAGGCGGTAAAACGAGAAATAGATGTGTATGGTACGTACCAACATACTTATGACGAGCTTATGTACGGTGCTAAATTGGCTTGGCGTAATTCCAATCGTTGTATTGGCCGCTTATTTTGGGAACGAATGGACGTCATTGATGCAAGAAAGGCAACAACAAATGAAGAAGTGTTTGCTTATCTTATTGACCATATAAAGAAAGCAACGAACGGTGGTAAAGTTAAACCAATGATTACCATTTTTCAACCCGAGGTGATTCAATCCGGAGCTAGTCCAGTAAAGATTTGGAATCATCAGCTGCTGCGGTATGCAGGCTATGAAACGGATGAAGGAATTGTTGGAGATCCTGCTTCAATAGAGTTTACCAAGGTATGCCAAAAGCTAGGCTGGGAAGGGAAAGGTACACATTTTGATTTGTTACCATTGGTAGTTCAAGTGAACGATCAACCTCCAAAGTGGCAGGAAATCCCAGATGATGTAGTTATTGAGGTACCTATCCAGCATCCAACCATTGACATCTTTGCTGGAAGAGAAGTTAAATGGTATGCAGTTCCTATTATTTCTGATATGCGTTTGGAGATCGGTGGTTTAAGCTATGTGGCTTCACCTTTCAATGGTTGGTATATGGGTACTGAAATTGGTGCAAGAAATTTTGCAGATGAAGATCGTTATAATTTTCTTCCGCTTGTTGCAAGTCAATTGGGGTTAAATACAAAGCACTTAAGTACATTATGGAAAGATCGTGCACTGGTAGAATTAAATGCTGCTATTCTTTCGTCCTATAAAAAAGCAGGTGTTTCGATTGTCGATCATCATACAGCGGCGAAGCAATTTGAAATATTTGAGAAGCAAGAAGCTAAACATGGAAGAAGCGTGACTGGTAAATGGGCATGGCTTATTCCTCCACTGTCACCTGCAACTACACATATTTTTCATAAACCATACGATAATACAACAAAGAAACCTAACTATTTTTACCAAGACAGGTTTTGGGAATAAGTGTAAAAGGCATCCGGATTATCAGCTAGAATTTGGATGCTTTTTTTTCCTTGCTAATGATTCATAAACTTTAACGTGTGATCCAATTAACATCGTTATTTACTACCCTTTTATTGGAAACTTCATTCATAATCTTTTATACCCCTGCTAGATAGTTTTTCCTAAAGATGAAACATGTTATAATCAAACACACTGCAAAAATACCGATTTAAGGGGACGGACAACTTTGAATACATTTACCGTGAAAAAAGTTCTTAATAATAATGTATTAATTGCCTTAGACCAGCGTCAATCAGAAGTAGTGTTAATTGGAAATGGTATCGGTTTTCACCATAAAAAGAAACAAAAGATTGATGCAAAAGCAGTTGAAAAGTTATTTGTCCTGCGAAATGAAAAAGAGCAGGAGCAATATAAAAAACTGCTCCCAAACATCGATGAGAATCTGCTGCAATCGATTATCCAAGCGATCGGTATGATTCGGAATAGGGCGAATGAGATGCTGAATGAAGCTGTACATGTTGCGCTAACTGATCATATTCTTTTTGCAGTAAATCGGTTGAAGAAGGGATTAGAAATTAAAAATCCGTTTCTTTCTGAAACGAAAGTACTTTATCCTTTTGAATATGAAATTGCTTCCGAAATAGTTGAATTTATTAATCACCGTCTCCAAATTAATTTGCCAGCAGGTGAAATAGGTTTTATTGCATTACATGTGCATAGTGCCATTTCAGATAAGAACCTATCCGAGGTTAATAAATATTCGCAATTAGTAACCCAGTTAATTGATATGATAGAAGATCAATTAAAGATTACGATAGATCGTGAAGGTATAGAATATATTAGGCTTGTAAGGCATATTCGCTATACAATTGAGAGAGTTTTAAAAGGTGAGGCCATCGAAGAGCCTGAAAAAATTGCTTCTCTATTGAAAAAAGAGTACCCTACATGCTATAATCTTGCTTGGAAGCTTGTTAAAATTATGCAGCAAACAATGAAAAAACCAGTATATGAAGCGGAAGCTGTGTATTTAACGATGCATTTGCAACGCTTATATCAAAAATATGAATAAAACTTTTACGTGTTACTGATACGATCAGGCATGAGTGGAAAGATTACTAATAAGAGGGTAAGGAATTGTTTTTCCTTATCTCCTTATTGGTGATCTCTGCTCATGCTTTTTTTGTTGGTTTTTTCAAAACAGGAAAGTACAAAATTTACGTTTGTATAATCTAGCTTCAACTTATACTTCTCATACCTATAGCTTCATTTTGGATGGAAAGAAGACCACAACATGGTTGATGTATTAGAGGACAAGCAAAGATAAAGTAACTACTAGGATATGGTGGTTTAAGTTGGCAGATAGGATGTTGTACTTTTTATGTATTTATTGAAGAGAGGGAGGAATAAACATGTTTAAAAAGGCTTTCGGTGTATTACAAAAAGTTGGTAAGGCACTCATGCTTCCAGTTGCATTATTACCAGCAGCAGGTCTGCTTTTAGGTTTTGGTAATGCAGCACAGCAGGAAACAATGCTTGAATATCTGCCATTTTTAGGAGCAGATTGGATACAGCTCGTTGCTACAGTGATGGAAGATGCTGGTGGAATTATTTTTGATAACTTACCGTTAATTTTTGCAATTGGTGTTGCAATAGGTTTAGCAAGTGATGGAGCTGCTGGACTTGCTGCACTTGTTGGTTATTTAGTACTGAATCAAGTAATGGGGTCTTGGATTGGTGTAACCCCAGATATGCTTGAATCTGACCCTAGTTTCGCATCTGTTTTAGGAATATCGACATTGCAAACTGGTGTTTTTGGTGGAATTATTGTCGGTTTAATCGCCGCATTTTGTTATAATCGCTATCATGATATTGAAATGCCTTCATTTTTAGGATTCTTTGCTGGTAAGCGATTTGTACCGATTGCGACCGCGGCTATGTCATTTGTAGCAGGGTTTGTTTTGCTGTTCATCTGGCCACCTGTCCAAGAAGCAATGAACGACGCGTCGTATTGGTTAATTGAAGAAGGAACCTATCTCGCTGTATTCTTTTTCGGTTTTATAAAGCGTTTACTTATTCCGTTTGGCCTACATCATATTTTCCATGCACCTTTCTGGTATGAATTCGGTTCTTATACCACAGAGGCTGGAAACTTGGTGCGGGGTGATATGACGATATTTTTTGCCCAATTAAAAGATGGTGTAGAAATTACAGCGGGTAATTTCATGGCTGGTGAATTTCCAATAATGATGTTTGGTTTGCCAGCTGCAGCTTTGGCGATGTATCATGCTGCTCGTCCAGAGAAGAAAAAGCTCGTAGCAGGCTTATTAGGATCAGCAGCATTAACGTCATTCTTAACAGGTATAACAGAACCACTTGAATTTTCATTTATGTTTGTATCACCATTACTATTCTTTTTACACGCCGTATTAGATGGGCTATCCTTCGTATTAATGACCATATTTAGTGTGAATATCGGTTATACATTTTCCGGCGGGGCGATTGATTTCGCGTTATTTGGAATTTTGCCAGGTCAAGAACCATGGTGGATTACGATTATACTTGGATTGATCTTTGCAGTTATCTATTACGTCATTTTCCGTTTCTTCATTAAGAAATTTAACCTAATGACACCAGGACGTGAGGAAGATGGAGAAGAGGCGGCAACTAAGGAAGGTAGAACAGGTGAGTTTGCATATGATGTATTAGCAGCAATGGGTGGAGAAAAGAACATTTCGCATCTGGATGCTTGCATTACTCGTTTGCGTGTCTCGGTTAATTCAATCAATGAAGTAGACAAGGAGCAATTGAAAAAACTAGGAGCTTCTGGAGTACTAGAGATTGGAAATAATATTCAAGCCATTTTTGGCCCACGTTCGGAAACGATAAAGGGGCAAATGCAAGATATTATTTCAGGAAAAATACCTCGGGAAGAAGAGGTTAATCAAGAAGCTGAAATAAAACAGCAAATAGAAGAAGTGAATCCGGCTGCCATGCAAAATGAGCTGAAGGATGAATCAATTGTTTCTCCGATGACTGGTGAGCTTCTACCAATTACAGAAGTGCCAGACCAAGTGTTTTCTGGAAAAATGATGGGAGATGGCTTTGCTATTATGCCAAAAGATGGGATCGTCGTTGCTCCAGTGAACGGAAAAATTGTAAATGTTTTTCCGACCAAGCATGCAATTGGAATGATGTCTGAAGGAGGAAAGGAAATACTCATTCATGTAGGTATTGATACAGTAAATTTAAAGGGAGATGGCTTTGAAGCACTTGTTACAGAAGGTGACGCTGTTCAAGCAGGCCAACCTATTTTAAAAGCAGATCTTTCTTTCATTCAAAGTAAAGGATTGCCTATCATTACTCCGATAGTATTTACAAATTTAAGTGAAGGGGAGCAAGTGACCCTACAAAAATCAGGAAATGTAGTGAAGGAAGAAACAGATATAATGAAGCTATAAGAGAAAAACATACTACGTTTAGTGGTGGGTAAAGTCATCGACGAATGATTTTGCCCATTTTTCTATTTACTACCTCCCGATTGCGACGTCAGAATCGATTACGAGCGCTCCAAGTATGAGCATATCCGCAAATCCTGTAATAAAAGCACACGGTATGATAAAAATGATAACGTACTTCATGCTGTTGCTCAATTCGCACAATCCTCTAACAAATATCGAAACTTCTACTAAATCACTTCCCTCGTTAATAAACTTTACCAAGGACTTTTACTACAGAGAGGAAGTATTATATGAAATCGTTAAAAATTGTCATCATTGGGGGAGGATCTTCTTATACACCGGAATTAATAGAAGGAATCATTAATAATTACGATGTATTGCCCGTTTCAGAAATTTGGCTTGTAGATATTTTAGAAGGAAGAGAAAAGTTAATGATTATCGCAGGCTTAGCAAAACGAATGATAGCACAAGCTGATTGCTCTATCAAGATCGTTGAAACATTAGATCGTCGTGAAGCTCTAAAAGATGCTAATTATGTGATTACACAAATTAGAGTGGGGCAATTGGACATGCGCAGATCAGATGAATATTTATCGCTCAAGTACGGGGTTATTGGTCAGGAGACAACCGGAGCTGGCGGCTTTATGAAGGCATTGCGTACGATTCCGGTAATGCTGGATATTTGTGAAGACATAGAAGAACTAGCTCCAGAGGCATGGCTGCTCAATTTTACTAATCCGGCAGGTATTATAACAGAAGCTATTTTGAAGCATAGCAATGTTAAAGTCGTTGGGCTTTGTAATAATCCAATAAACTTCTATAAAAAATTTGCTAAGGACTATCAAGTTCCGATGAAGGATGTAAGTATCCAGTTTGTCGGTATCAACCATTTAAATTGGATAACCGATTTCTATATTAAAGGAAAATCAAGATTAAACGATGTGTTAGCTGGTGTATCTGCGAGTTATGAAGCAAAGAATATTCCAGGACTTGAATGGGATCCCATATTTCTTCAATCACTCGGAGCCATCCCTTGCGGCTATCATAAATACTATTATCAGACAGACCAAATTTTAGCTGAGCAGTTAAAGAATTACAAGAAAGGCTACACAAGAGCTGATCAAGTCCAACAAGTCGAAAAAGAGCTATTTACGATTTATGAAGATCCATCTACTATGGAAAAACCTGATGCATTAGAACAACGTGGAGGTGCCTATTATTCGGAGGCGGCTGTAAACCTCCTTACCTCAATTCATTTAGATAATAAGCAAATTCACACAGTAAACGTTAGAAATAATGGAGCCATTTCTTGTTTACCTAATGATGTCTGCATTGAAGTAAATTGCATAGTTGAAAATCAGCAAATTACACCAATTCAAACAGGAAATGTTTCTCCACAAATAAGGGGATTATTGCAAGTTGTTAAGGCATATGAAGAGTTAACCGTGGAGGCTGCCGTAACAAGAAAAATAGGAACTGCTTTACAAGCATTGACAATTCATCCGTTAATTCCATCTGCAAAGAAAGCACATGAATTATTACAAGATATGTTAATTGCAAATGAAGCCTATTTCCAGCCAATTCTATATTTCGGAGGCGATCATGTATGAAAGTTACGCTGTTATGTGCATTAGGGATGAGTACAAGTATGCTCGTAGAGAGAATGAAAAAAGCGGCTAAAGCAAGATCGGTGAGCATCCAAATTGAAGCACATTCGGTTAATGACTTAGAGGGGCAGCTTGAAACCTCGGATCTTATCTTACTTGGACCACAAATTCGATATAAACAAAGAGAACTATCAGCAAAAGCAAAAGCTGTTGGGGTACCACTTGCAGTAATTGATATGAAAGCATATGGGAGTATGGATGGAGATAAGGTATTGAATCAAGCCTTGGAGTTATTACGCTAGAATGGAGGGGAGAGTATATGAGGAGATTTCAAGCGTTTATGGAGCATTACTTTATGCCGGTTGCTGGAAAACTAGCTGAGCAGCGACATTTACGGGCAATTCGCGATGGAATTATTGCTACGATGCCGTTACTAATCATTGGGAGTATCTTTTTAATTATTTCTTCACCGCCTGTTAAATCCTGGACAGAATTTATGAAGCCATTTACACCAACTCTAAGTATACCTGTAAACGCAACATTTGGGCTATTAGGATTGATTGCTGTATTTGCGATTGCTTATCATTTAGCAAGAAGCTATAACCTGGACGGTCTATCTGCAGGTGTGCTCAGTGTTGCAGCATTCTTTGTAGCAACACCTCTAACAGAAGAAGGGAATATTCCTCTAAATTTAATGGGCAGTGAAGGGCTGTTTATTGCAATTTTATTAGCTATATTTACGGTTGAAGTGTATCGTTTTTTTACGAAAAAAAATATTGTCATCCGTATGCCAGATGGAGTCCCGCCGTCTGTTTGGCGGGCATTCACAGCATTAATTCCAGGTGCAGCTATTATTGCTATTGTTTGGGGAGTCGATTTGTTTTTAAAAATCGCTTGGGACCTGTCCTTGCATGGGGTCGTAGGTGCTGTATTAAGAGAGCCTATACAGCAATTAGGAGGAAGCTTTTGGGGAGCTATTATAGCGATTATTCTTATTCATTTACTATGGTCGTTTGGCATCCATGGTATCTCCGTCGTTGCCAGTGTAATGGCACCAATTTGGTACAGCTTAACGGAAGAAAATGTTGCGGCACATCAAGCTGGTGAGGCATTGCCTCATATTGTTGGCCAGCCGTTTATGGCAATTTGGTGGGCTGTTGGTGGATCTGGTATGGCCTTAGCCCTGACGCTGCTCTTTATTTGGCGCGCGCGATCCAAGCATTTAAAAAGCTTGGGAAGAGGGTCAGTATGGGCAAGTGCCTTTAATATTAGTGAACCAGTTATTTTTGGTGCTCCAGTCGTGATGAATCCGATCCTTGTTATCCCCTTTATTCTTGCACCACTTGCAGTTGGAATCCTAACCTATTTTTCTATGTCAATTGGTTTGGTAGGGAAGCCATATGTGATCATACCATGGACAACACCACCCCCGTTCTCAGGCGTTTTAACAACGGGGGATTTCCGAGGTGGTCTATTGATGATTGTAAATATTATTGTAGCGATGGTCATTTATTATCCGTTTTTCAAAATGTATGATCGCCAGCTTGTAAAGGAAGAGGAATCAATTAGATCAGATGATACATAGTGCAAGGTATTGTTACATGGTTGAAAAATTACTCATGAAATGGGAGTGTTTTGGTGAAAATCAAGGTATTATGTTTATCGACAATTGCATTGCTTGCTGTCATATTTCAACAGCAAACCGTTCATGCAGATAAAGAAGCGAGTCGTAAAGAAAAGCGAATAGTAAAGCCAGGTATTGAAGTCTTATTAGAAGAACATTTGAATTGGTTAGCTGGAAAACGAGTAGGTCTAATTACAAACCCAACAGGCGTTGATCGAAATTTAAAAAGTTCAATTGACTTATTGTATGAACATCCAGATGTAAATCTAACTGCACTTTTTGGTCCTGAACACGGTATTCGTGGTAACCGTGAAGCGGGTGAATATGTTGAGTCGTATGTAGATGAAAAGACGGGTTTACCTGTTTACAGCCTGTATGGACCAACATGGAAGCCGACAGAAGAAATGCTTGAAGATATTGATGTATTGTTATTTGATATCCAAGATATCGGTTCTAATGTATATACCTATATTTATACACTTGGTTTTGCAATGGAAGCGGCCGCAGAACAGGGGAAAGAGATTATTGTTCTGGATCGGCCAAATCCAATTGGTGGCGAACGAGTAGAGGGACCTCTTCGTTCAGCGGACACGGTTAGTTTTATGGGAAGATTTCTTTTGCCTGTACGTCACGGCCTGACTGTTGGTGAACTAGCAACAATGTGGAATCATGAATATAGTTTGGGAGTATCGTTAAAAGTAGCGAAAATGAAAGGTTGGAAGCGCTTCATGCATTTTGAAGACACACAGTTACCATGGATTCAACCTTCTCCTAATATTCCAGCGCAAGAAACAGCTTATTTATATGCAGGAACAGAACTATTGGATGATACAACATTAACAACTGGTCTAGGAACAACAAAGCCATTTGAGCTTGTAGGTGCACCCTGGATTAATGGGAATCAATTAGCAGAAGAAATGAATGATAGAAACATAGATGGCGTCCGTTTTCGTTCTGCTTACTTCACACCAATGTTTGGTAAATATGAAGGGGAGCGCATTGGTGGTGTACAGGTACACATAATTGATCGGCAGAAAATAGATTTAGTAAATTTAGGATTACAGCTTCTTGATGCGATGCGTGATCAAGACCCAGATCAATTTATGATGACAGATAAATACGCCAATCTTATTGGTGACCCAGAAGTGCCAGCGATGATTCGAAATAATGAATCGATAGAGAAAATTATAGATAGTTGGCAAAGGAAATTAATGAAATGGAAGCTTGAGGTACGAAATCACTACTTACTTTATGGACCCTATCCGAAGGGTGCAAAGCCTTATAAAGGGAAAACAGTACTTGGTATCTTACCGTTAGATTTATCCGCGGCAATTGGACAAAGCATTCCTTTATCGTTACAAGGCTTTGATAAGAATGGAGAAAAATTAGAAATAAATTCGGATGATATTAACTGGAAAGTTACAGATGGATTAGGGTATGTTGAGGATAGCCAATTTCATGCGCTAAAAGATGGTGTTGGTAAAATTATTGCAATCTACCAAAAGCAAAAAGCAGAACGTTCTATAGATATATCAGCAATTTTAGTTCAAAATATTCGCTTTGGAGTACATGATTCCTATACACGTGTTGTGTTTGATTTAAATAAGACAGTCAGCAATTATGCTGTTGAAGAAGAAGATCACCGCCTGTTATTTTCTATCCCCTATGGAGAAATAGCTGGAGAGTTAGAAAAGGGAGGAGGGAGCATTTTAATTGGGAATAGTCCAGTGATCGAGCGCATCGATTATCAAATAGAGGGAGAAAACTTTTCAGCAGAATTGCATGTAAAACAAACGGCTGTAAACGTAGAAACACCAACATATGCTTCGCGAATCGTATTAGATTTGCAGCATGATGGAGAAAATTAGCCGTGCATATCTATCATGCATATAACTGGCAGTAAGATTCCCACTTCAAGGAATAAAGTGAAACCAATATGGATAAGTAGGAGATCGACTGCCAGTAAATGTCCGATTGGTTCCAAGGCCGTTAGGTCATATCCTTGGGGTACGAACAATCAGTGGAGGATAAACAAAATCCCTACTAAAGTTTCACTTTATAGATAGAGTAGCAGATACTTCTGTTTTGATTCATAAAATACTGCTACAAATAACATATTGGCATGTAAAAACAGGGATAATTAAATCCCTGTTTTTGTGGTCGCTATTTCTTTCTAAATTTACTATCTGACCTTTGTTGGCGAAGTTTTCCCAAGCGCTCTGATATCTTCTCTGCTTGGTGTTTTGTACATTCCTTGTCTATTTCTAATTGATATTTTCCATCTTTAGCAGTAATGTCAAAACAGGTATCTACTTCACTTCCCTTTGGAAGCAGGTTTTTAGCGATAAGAATTTCCTTTTGTTTATCTTCCACTAAGATGACTGCTTTTTCATTATCTTCAAAGCGATCTAAGACACCTTTCATTTGTCGGCTCCTTTCATACAGGCTAATCCTTGTTTTTTTATATCATCTAATGTTGCAGTACTGATACCTTTTATCTTTGTCAAATCATTTAGTGATTGATACGGTCGTAAGTCAATTAATGCAGTTGCCCGCTCTGAGCCAATATGAATAATATTTTGTAAGTCATCATGTGAAGCTTGGTTAATGGCAATACATTCATCTTTCCCTTTTTCCGTAGAAATTTGATATTCTGTTCCATTTGTAGTTATGATAATGGTACCATCATTATCTGTACCATATAAGTCAATTCCAGCATTTTTGATTTTTTTTATTGTTTCTTTATGTGGGTGTCCATAATTATTATCCTTTCCTGCACTATAAATAGCTACTTGTGGATTAACTGCTTCTACAAATTCAGCTGCGGTAGATGTATTGGAACCGTGGTGTCCAAGCTGGAGAAAATCCGCATCGATCGAATCATTCATCGTAAGCATTTCTCTTTCCTCTGCTTTACCTGCATCCCCTGTAAACAAAAAACGCATTTGATCATATGATAATCGAACGGAAAGAGACTCTTTATTTGCTTCACCTGTGATTTCTTTAGGATAGAGGATGTCGATTTCCAATGGCCCGATTACAAACTGCTCTCCTACTCGAGGTTCTTCATAGTTAGCGCCACTATCAATTACTGCTTCTAAAGCTTTTTGAAAGGTTTGAGAAGAGCTTTCATTACCACTCATCCATACTTCCTGTGTTTCGTATGTTTGAAGGATTTCTGCTAATTGTCCAATATGATCAGCATCTGGATGACTAATAATGATTAAATCAATGTTATTAATAGCTTGGGACGCTAAATATTCGTTTACATCATTACTTTTCCAATCACCAGTGTCATATAAAATCGTATAGGTTTGTTGATCCTCTGAATAGCGAAATAGCGTCGCATCTGCTTGGCCAGCATCTATGTAATGAACATCCAGTTGCCCATTTGAAGACGTTGAGTGTGCAACACTATCTGATTGTGTGGGTGATTTACCACAAGCCGTTACGAAGCAAAATAATCCAATGATAATCAAAAACAGCCAATGACGCTTCATGTAACATGTCCCCCTTCTTTACCTTAATAGTATTATAAGTTGGTATCGAAAGGAAAAGGAAAGAATAGCGGCTATAATAACTAAATATTCTGAGTGAAAATAGGGGGGTGAAGTGACTAAATTAAACAGTCATCATAATTGTTCTGATGTCACAAGGCTATTAGAGCGAGGAAGTTATCTCCACGATCTAAAAAGGGTTATCAATATAGATACAACAAATAATCAGAGAGATTTGCAGTTGGTTCTCAGTCTTTGGATGATTCCTTCGTTATCTTGTTTACGTGTATCAGATAAGCAAAGGCTCTCTTCCGTTTAGCAACTGCTGCTAAGTGAGAGAGCCTTACATATAATGAGAATCAGCTAGTATCTAGAGATGCTTTACAGATGGAGCAACATAATTGATAAGCGCTGTTCAAGCGAAAGCTTTAATTTAAGTTTCCAATAGACAGGTATTTAGTTTCTAAATAAGGTTCGATTCCTTCTAAGCCGCCTTCACGTCCTAGTCCACTCTCTTTCATTCCACCAAATGGGGCATGTGCCGCTGATGGTCCACCATCATTCCAGCCAATAATTCCATAGTCTAAATGTTCATGAAGATATGTGCCAGTGCGATAGTCATTAGTAAAGAAGTAGGCAGCAAGACCAAACGGTGTGTGATTCGCCATCGCTACAGCTTCATCTATTTCTGTAAACGTGGTTATTGGAGCAACAGGACCAAATGTTTCTTCGTGCATAATATCCATTTCTTCAGTTACATTTTTAAGTACAGTTGGATGAACAAAGTAGTATCCTTTGTCGTCATTTGCATCAAATTGATCTCCTAACAGTACTTGTGCACCCTTTTCTTTGGCATCAGTAATGTGAGAAATGATTTTTTCATAGCCACCTTGATTAATGATTGGGCCGATATCAACACCTTCATGTAATCCATTTCCTACTTGAAGCTGCTTTACTTCTGCAACAAACTTTTCAGCGAATTTGTCAACGACATCTTCATGAACAATGATTCTGTTTGCACAAACACAGGTCTGACCAGCATTACGGAATTTCGTAGCTACTGTTTGTTTGGCTGCTAGCTCGATATCAGCATCCTTGGCTACAATCAATGGTGCATGTCCACCAAGCTCCATCGTTACATGCTTTACTGTATCGGCACTGTTTTTTATTAATTCTTTTCCAACAGATGTAGATCCAGTAAATGTTATTTTTCGTACATAGTCGCTGTTGGTAAATAGGTCACCAATTATACTACCAGAACCAGAAACGTATTGAATTGCTTCTTCTGGGATGCCAGCTTCATGAGCTAATTCAATAATTCGTATGCCAGTCAATGGTGTTTCAGAGGCTGGCTTAACAATGAATGTACAACCTGCAGCAAGTGCTGGCGCAGCTTTACGAGTCATCATGGCTGCTGGAAAATTCCAAGGAGTGATCGCGGCGACTAAACCAACGGGTTGTTTACTAATAATAATGCGTTTGGACTCCGTATTTGCTGGAATGGTCCTACCATATATTCGCTTTGCTTCTTCTGCGTACCAATCAATATAGCTTGCAGCATATTCTACTTCACCAGAGGATTCTTTTAATGGTTTTCCATTTTCAAGTGTCATCAGCTCGGCAATGTCATCTTTGGCATCACGAATTTTTTTCGCCCACGTATTTAATAATTCGGCTCTTTTATGGGCATTAACCTTTGACCATTTTGGGAAATAGTCATGTCCTTTTTTAAGCGCTACTTGAATTTCTTCTTTGCTATGTTTCTTAATTTCTTTAATAGTTTCTCCAGTAGCTGGGTTTGTAACAATAATCGATTTAGCCATTATAAAACTCCTTTGCTCATTAATATAACGTTTTATTATATTTATTATATTCCCTAGTTATTCATCGATAAAAACATATGAACTATAAATTAAAATAATAAATCCTATACATTTACTTACAAAGTCTTTATTTTCTTTCGCTAAGAAAGTGAAATGGTAAATGAAGAAGGATGTATAGGTTTATTTTATCATTTTTCTTAAAAAATAGAAAATTATTATTATTTAGATATAAACTTGTAATTACGTTAAAATCAAATAGTATGCTAGCTTTATTTGGATATCTATGATGCAAATCTATTTAAAAATACCTAGAAATATTTTAAGAAAATTTATGACTAATCTATCAATCTTCAAAATGAGAATTTTTTTCGACGTTGTTTGACATATTTCTCCCTTTTTCATCTTCTATAATTGAGTAACAACCTAGATACGACAGAAAAGCACCATAGTCAGATAAGAACGAAATGAGTGAAAAAAGGAGGCAAAGTGTTCTATATGGATTTGATTCTTATCTGCATTGGAAATGTGTCAAAAATTGATGGGAGGAATGGTCATGAAAGCTAAACGTAGACGTCAAATGAGAACAGCATTTAGCTTTGCCGCAACAGTACTATTGACATTTTCATTAATTGTACCTGGAGTAACGAATGCAGAGTCGAACGGTATGTCGAACCAAATGGTAAAAGAAAAAGTCAGTAAGCGGTTGATTAAAGAGTTTAAGGGCGATGATAAGTTAACCTTCCTAGTCAAATTTAAAGAAAAAGCAGATACTATGAAAATAGCTGAACGGGCGAAAGCCTCTAGTCAGAAAGCGCAGTTATCTGCAAAGAAGGCTGAATTAACCCAACGAACTGCCGTTTTAACAGAATTAAAGGAAACATCCTTAAATTCTCAGCAGAAAGTTAGGAAGTTCCTTGAAGCAGAAGTCGAAAAAGGAAATGTAGACACATTTAAGTCGTATCATATTGTAAACGGAATGGCTGTCACAGCAACGAAGAAAGTTGCCAATAAGCTTGCAGCTTTTACGGAGGTAGAAAAGATACTGCCAAATGAAAGAAGACAATTGTTTACTACAATTACAAAAGATGCAGAAGCACCTGCTTCAAAAATCGCGAATGTCGAATGGAATGTTGAACGTGTTGGAGCCCCCACAGTATGGGATATGGGATTTGATGGATCAGGTGTAACCGTTGCTAGTATAGATACAGGTGTTCAATGGGATCATCCAGCGCTACAAGAAAAATATCGAGGCTATGATAATACTTCCGGAGAAGTGAATCATGACTTTAATTGGTTTGATGCGACAGCAGGGGAATCGGCTCCTTATGATGATCAAGGTCATGGCACACACGTTACTGGAACAATGGTAGGTAGTGAGCCAGATGGCTCAAACCAAGTAGGTGTTGCTCCAGGAGCAAATTGGATCGCTGTAAAAGCCTTTTCAGCAACTGGAGGTACCGATACTGATCTTCTCGAAGCAGCGGAGTGGATTTTAGCTCCTACAGATGCACAAGGAAATTCACGCGTTGATATGGCGCCCGATGTTGTAAATAATTCGTGGGGAGGTGGTCCGGGTCTTAATGAATGGTATCGAGACGTTGTAAGAAATTGGAGAGCAGCAGAAATATTCCCGGAATTCTCTGCAGGGAATACGTCGATCTATAATCCAGGTGGTCCAGAGTCGATTGCGGTACCAGCAAACTATCCAGAGTCATTTGCTACTGGTGCAACCGATTCTAATGATTCGCTAGGAAGCTTTTCATTACAAGGTCCGTCCCCTTATGATGAAATTAAACCCGATATTTCAGCACCAGGTGTAAATATTCGTTCTAGTGTTCCAGGCAATGGTTATGAAGGCGGGTGGAATGGTACATCAATGGCAGGTCCTGCTGTTTCAGCAGTTGTGGCTTTGATGAAACAAGCTGATAGTAGCTTAACTGTTAATGAAATAGAAGAAGCTCTACTAGCTACTGCCACACCATTAACTGATAACGAATTTCCAAATTCACCGAATAATGGATATGGTTATGGATTAGTGAACGCATATGACGCTGTTTCTTCGATAATTCCGAGCTTAGGAATGCAAAAATCAATGTTTTTCTTAAATGATCATCGAACAGCACTAATGAGATAATTAGCCCAAAATTAGGAACCATTCGATCGAAATAGCTGTCTCAACAGTTCCACGATTATCAAAACCTAAATAGAAAAATTTATAAAATAAGGAGGCTGGGACGAAACACAACTTCTTTACTCAACATACGAATAATCATGTTATCAATAGGAGTATCATCGCCGCACCGTGAAAATATACTTGCTTTCCGCGGTCGCGGCCTCAGCCTCCTTTTGTTTCAATCGCGCCCTTCTATAGTATTAGAGCATCCTATTCTTTTACGTTTGTTAAACTTATATACAATATTTGAAATAGAAAAATACTAAAAAATAGTCGGTACCATTCCCCCATCCATGCGGATTGGAGAACCTTTAAATGCGGATGCATAAGGACTACACAAAAATGTAGTTAGTCTACCTATTTCAATTGGCTTGATAAATCGTTGTATTTCAGATTGAGGTAGGTTTGTAGTCATAAATTCTTTCTCTTTTTCTGAAAAAGTCATATCAGCATGAGAGTATATACCCTCAATTATTTGATGAACATTTTCAGAGAGTGTTGGTCCTGGCATGATTGTATTAACTGTAACTTCTGCTCCTACTGTTAATTTAGATAAGCTTTTTGACAATGATAATAGCATGGATTTTGTCATACAATACTGAGGCATTTGTCCTGAAGGCATAATTGCTTCTTCACTAGCAATAAAAATAATGCGACCATAATCGTTTTTTAACATTTTAGGTAAAAAAAACTTAGATAATCCATTTGCAGCAAGAACATTAGTACGGAAGTATTTTTCCCATGCTTCATCGTCAATGTCCTCATATTGCATAATCTCATAAATACCCATATTGTTAACTAAAATATCAATAGTGGGGTATTTTTTAAATAAGGCTTCTCTTTGTAGAATATCGACAATATCGGCTGTAGCATTTTGAGGAGAGGTAGCCGGGAAATTCGATTTAATTTCATTTACGATTCGTTCTACCTCTTCATAATTTCGTCCATTAATTAGCACATTGACACCTTCTTTGGCAAGTTCAATGGCAATTGCTTTACCTATACCTTTCGTTGATCCTGTAACTAAAGCTGTTTTATTGTTTAATCCCATATCCATAATACATTTCTCCATTTCATTTATCTTTTATGATAATAAGTTAAAATAAACGCGCTTCTACACTTTGGGGTAATAATTAGGTTATTCTTTTTTAATATAGTGTTAAAAAATTTACTTTTAAGACAAAGTTAATTTCTTGAGTTTGTACCTAATTGTTCAGTACGCCAATTTAAGGGAGTATCACCTTCCCAAATGCGGAAGGCGCGGTAAAACGAGTTCTGGTCTTCATATCCAATCATGAAGGCTACTTCTTTAATATCGAACGAGGGATCTGCGAGGTACTCTCGAGCTAACTCATGTCGGACTTGTGTCAAAAGATGCTTGAAGTTCGTGCCTTCGTCAGTAAGACGTCGCTGCAAGGTACGATCGCTCATCCCAAACTCGCTTGCGACAGTCTGAATGTCAGGGCGCCCTCCTGTTAGGTTACGTTTCATAATCCACTTGACCATTTCGGTGATTGAGCGACTGCGTTGCTGCTCATCCAACGATTTGTCTAATACGGGTGTCAGAATCTCCAGCAACTCTTCGTTGTACGAGACAAAAGGGAGGTCTAGATCTCTTCGATGTAGCGTCAACCTGTTACAATTTGCACCAATCCGGATATGGCAGCCGAAGTAAGCTTCAAGTGCCTGTAGGTCGCCCATTGAGTGCGTAAATTCGACAAATTTCGCCATCAACGGTTGGCCTGTGCCCCGACGTCCAAGCTCCAAAAGAAATGCCAGAGTGATTCCAACTAGCATCGGTGGACCTGGTTGCTCGGTATACAACCAATCTAGTTCAATTGTACATTTCTCACCTCCCTCGGTGATATGTAAGCTTTCAGGGGGACACATCTGTTTGTACCGTGCCATTCGTTTTAGAGCGTCACGGTAGTCACGAGCATGGTAAGTCGCTAATACTGTGGGTGGATAATGCGCTGTTTCAAAGACGGTCATAAGCTTGATAATTCCTTTGGCAGTGTCATCAATGAGATCCGAATAAGCCTGCCAAATCGCGAAATATTGATCGGTAGTGACAACTGGGTCAGTAATAATGGTGAGCGGTAGTCGTGCTTTTCGAGCCACGTCGTGGGGGGCAATCCCTAATTGATGTATGCCTGCCCAAAATCCTGCCGGGATTTTAATACGAGTATAAGACTTCATAATGGGTCCTCCTTTAGCTATCTAAACATTCACTAGTTTTGCTTGTGATTGTGTTCTGCCTAGTTAACGGGACAGATATTATAATACCTATTCAATCTAGCATTGTAACTAGCAAAGGGTGACATTTTACTAGCCAACTACGTCGAATAAATCCGTTAGTAATAGGTACCATTAAAAGGCATCTAAATAATCCTATTTACCTAAGCGGTTTAAATATGTTTTAGTGTTTTTGTTATTTGTACCTACCCAATCAGAAAGTCACTCACTATAATCTTGGGCTTAAATTGATCTTAGCATTAAATTAATTTATCCAGTATTCAATATGTCTATCATTTACAATCTGGCCTGTTTGCGAAATAGTATGAGAATGTTTTGTTGGTATCGTTACTTCAACCTAAATAGTTTTAAAAAAGTAGAACTTACACCTTCCCATAAGCTACATTTAACTGCTTTTGTAGTTGTTGGTTATCATCTTCTAGTTTCTCGATTTTCCGTTTAGTGAATCTATAATGGCATTTTTATTGCTTCCATTCATTACTCGTTTTAATTGTTTGGTGTTGGCATTTGCGAGTTCCGCTTCCTTAATAATCCAATTTTCTCACGAATTTCAGGATTGTTGTACAATGTTGCTTTTGCTACACCTGCTTCCTCTGCAATACTATTGAAATTAACATTTTCATTGGCTCGGATGAGTCTTTGAATCGCTTCACCCCCCTTTTTTACGTGTATTCAATGTTCCATGCGATCATAATCACCCATGTTTAAGCACCGCTTTTTCCTTTTCGTTCTAGTTCTCTTCTTAAGCGATCAAGACGTCCATAAAACCATTTCATAACGTAATATCGTTCCAAAATTCGTGAAAACACGGAGGTTATTCTTATATGAAGGGAGGTAAACAGCTGGTGAGGTGCTATGTAATCACATGTAAGCGATTAATTATTTCCGTTTCATGACGGAAAAAGTATAGGTGTAGTTGCTGTTTGTATTCGTATAAACTTATAGATAAGTTAACAAACATCAACATAGGAGGGATTTTCCATGAAAAATATTGTTCTAGCATGTTCAGCTGGTATGTCTACGAGTTTATTAGTAGCAAAAATGGAAGAAATAGCATCTGAAACGGAAATGGAGGTTCAGATATGGGCTGTGGCACAAGATAAGATAACGCAGGAAATGGAAAAAGCGGATGTACTACTTATCGGTCCACAAATGCGTTTTTTAAAAAAGAAACTTTCTAAAGCGGCGAGTGAATGGAATGTACCGATTGATGTAATTGATCCAATTGCTTATGGAAGAATCGACGGAGAAGCAGTGTTAAATAAGGCATTGGAATTGCTTAATGAAAATAGTTAAAGGAGGAGATTTAGATGAATGGGAAGTTTATGGAAATGTTGGAGAACTTCTTATTACCGATTGCTGATAAGTTAAACAATAACCGTTACTTATCCGCTTTACGTGACGGATTTATGGTTGCGTTACCACTTATTATTTTTGGTTCTATATTTGTTGTTATTGCAAATTTTCCCTTCCTCGATAGTATGATTAGTGAGGAAGCCTATAAGGCATACCAAAATGCATTAGGACCAGCTTCAGCTGCCACCTTAAGCATAATGGGATTATTTGTAATCGTTGGGATTGGTTATAAGTTAACAGAGCATTACGAAGGGGAGGCTATTTATGGCGGTGTAGTTGCACTAGCAGCTTTCTTGATATTAACGCCACAGGTATTAGAAGGAGTATCTGGAGTTATTCCTACAGCAAGTCTAGGAGCCCAAGGAATGTTTCTTGGTATCTTTACTGCATTTATTTCAGCTGAGTTATATCGTTTCTTCGTACAAAAAGATTGGACAATTAAAATGCCAGCTGGGGTTCCGGGGGCAGTGTCAAAATCATTTAGTGCATTAATTCCGATTACCCTAACATTATCCATTTTTTTAATAGTCCGCATTCTATTTAGTTACACCAATTTTGAGACAGTACAGAATTTTATTTATACTATAATCCAACAACCATTAACTGAACTTGGTAGTGGATTGCCAGCAACTATTGTTGCGGTACTGTTGATTCAGGTTTTCTGGTTCTTTGGATTACATGGCCAAATCATTGTGAATTCAGTATTTGATCCAATCTGGTATGCATTAAATGATCAAAATTTATCAGCGTTTCAGGCGGGGACTGAATTACCAAACATTGTGACGAAGCAATTTGTCGACTCTTTCCTTGTTGGTATGGGAGGATCAGGCATGACGTTAGCTGTTATCATTCTAATATTTCTAATTGGTAGAAGTAGACAATTGAAGGAATTAGGTAAGCTTGGTGCACCTGCCGGGGTATTTAATGTAAACGAGCCTATTATCTTTGGCTTACCGATTATCATGAATCCATTAATTATTATTCCATGGCTTGTTGCTCCAGTTGTAGTTACCATTATTACATATTTTGCTATGTCGACTGGATTAGTTCCGCCACCTGCTGGGGTAATTGTCCCATGGACAACACCAGTTATTTTAAATGGATTTTTAGCAACAGGTAATGCATGGCAAGGAGGGGTACTACAGGCAGTAAATTTAGTTATAGTAATTGCGATTTGGTGGCCATTCTTAAAGATTATGGACAAGAGTTACTATGAAAAAGAAACGAAGGTAAAGAAAAGCTAATCATAATAACAGTATTTTAAGCAGTCTTAAGAGGTGAAAAGCGTGGATCAAACAACAAATATTGCATTTCAAATAATATTGCACGCCGGTAATGGAAAATCAAACGTAATGGAAGCCATTCAAGAGGCAAAGATCGGTAATTTTACATTAGCCGATGAACTAGTTGAACAGGCTGGAGAAGAACTAGGAAAGGCGCATGAATACCAAACCCAGCTATTACAACAGGAAGCAAAGGGTGAAGAAAATGTTATTAATGTCATGCTTATTCATTCACAAGATCATTTAATGACATCAATGACAGTAAGGGACCTTGCGATAGAGATTATCGAAATATACAGAAATAAATAGTAAGTTAAGAGGAGGAACTAGCGGTGACAATCAACTTTCAGTTTCCTGAAGATTTTTGGTGGGGAAGTGCAACGTCAGCAACACAAATAGAAGGTGCTGCGAAAGAAGATGGTAAAGCGAAAAACATCTGGGATCATTGGTATGAGAAGGAGCCAAACCGATTTTTTGATGAAATTGGCCCTGATACTACCTCTAATTTTTATCACACATATAAAGAAGATATAAAATTAATGAAAGAAATTGGTCATAATACCTTTCGTTTATCTATATCATGGTCAAGGTTTATGCCTTATGGTGAAGTAAACCAAAAAGCGGCAGACTTTTACAATCATGTAATTGATGAATTGATTGCTCAAGACATTGAGCCGTTTGTAAATCTGTTTCACTTTGATATGCCTTTTGATCTGCAACAGCAAGGCGGATGGGAAAGTAGAGAAGTAGTTGAGAAATATGTAGACTATGCGAAGACTTGTTTTCAATTATTCGGCGACCGTGTGACAAAATGGTTTACATTTAATGAACCAATTGTTCCAGTTGAAGGTGGATACTTGTATGATTTTCATTATCCGAATATCGTTGATGCTAAAAAGGCCACTCAAGTTGCTTATCACACAATGATTGCACATGCAAAGGCAGTAGAAGCATTTCGTACATACAATGACAATGGAAGTAAAATTGGAATCATTTTAAATCTAACACCGTCCTATCCTAGAAGTAATAATCCAGCTGATTTAAGAGCTTCTAGAATAGCAGACTTATTTTTCAATCGTAGCTTCTTGGATCCGGCGGTCCTTGGGGAGTATCCGAGCGAGCTAATAGAGATTTTAAATGAACATGGACTATTACCGAATACAGAAGTCGGAGATAAAGAATTATTAAGGGAGAACAAGGTTGATATTCTCGGTGTGAATTATTATCAGCCTCGTCGTGTGAAAGCAAAAGAGTATTTACCAAACCCGTATGCTCCGTTTATGCCCGATATGTATTTTGATAGCTATGAAATGCCAGGTAGAAAAATGAATAAGTATCGTGGGTGGGAGATATATGAAAAAGGAATCTATGATATTTTGAAAAATTTAAAAGATAACTATGGAAATATTGAATCTTTTATTTCGGAAAATGGCATGGGAGTTCAGAATGAAGAACGATTTCTAAGAAATAGAGAAATTCAGGATGATTATCGAATAGAATTTATAAAAGAGCATTTGAAATGGGTGCATCAGGCTATACAAGAAAATTGTAATGTAAAAGGCTATCATTTATGGGCTTTCATGGATAATTGGTCGTGGATGAATGCTTATAAAAATCGCTATGGTTTTTTTGCTGTAGACCTAAAGACAATGAAACGAACACCGAAGAAAAGTGCGCATTGGATAAAGCATGTAGCAGAAAATAATGGTTTTTAGACAGCAAAGCTGCTAGCTATCCGATAATGATTTTAATGAAAATATCGATTAAGGAGTTTTGATTTTGAACGAGTCAGAACGCCCTTTATCCCTCATATAACTGGCAGTAAGCCCCAAACTTCAAGTGAAAAAGTGAAACCAATATGGATAAGTGGGGAGCGACTGCCAGTAATGTCCGATTGGTTTAGAGGACTTTAGGTCATACCCTTGTGGTACTAACCATCCTGTGGGGGATAAACAAAACTCCCACTGATTGAGGTTTCACTTTATTACATCGATCCGAGTAAGGAGCAAATGGGTATGCTTACCTCGAGAATGAGAGTAATTTTAAAAAAGTTAATGACTATAGATGCACCTGTTACAGGTGAATTTTTGGCTGATATAAATAACGTTACATCTAGAACAACGAGGGAGGATATAAAAAAGCTAGATGCGTTGGTTATGAATCATGGTGCACAAATCCAAACCCTTATGGGAAAAGGTTATAAATTGGTTGTTTTTCAGGAAAAGAAATTTCGCCAATTTCTTCACCATATTGCATATCCAGAATTGTCAAAGGATTATCTACAACCTCAATCGCCTGAAGAAAGAGAAGCTTATATTATTCGAAAGCTATTAGTTAGTGATGATTATGTAAAGATCGAGCAATTGGCTGACGAATTGTACGTGAGTAAATCGACTGTTCAAAATGATTTAAAACAGGTAAAGTCCATCTTAAATCATTACTCTATTCAATTACATTCCAGACCTAATTACGGACTTGAGCTTAGAGGAGACGAGCTTAAATTACGTTTTTGTATGGCAGAATATGTTGTTGATCGAAGTAGTGATTGTACCGAAAATGGGATGAAAGGCTTATCTTCTAGTTTGATGCCAACAGATTTCCATGCCATATCAGCAATTATTATGCAGCAAATTAGTCAACATCAAATTAGTATGTCAGATATTGCTATTAATAACCTTCTCATTCATATTGCGATCGCTTACAAAAGAATTCGTAGTGGAAATCATGTTAATTTACAACCAAGTGAACGTAGCCAAATAGAAAAGCAGAGTGAATATCAAGTAGCTTTAAAAATTGTAAAGGATGTAGAAGAACATTTTAACGTTGTTTTCCCAAAGGAGGAGACCGCTTATATTGCTATTCATTTATTGGGAACGAAAATGCTTTCGCAGCCTACAAAAGTAGACGTGCTTAACGAACAAATGATTGACGATACTATTTTGGCTATTAGTAAAAAAATGTTAGCTAAAATTGAGGAAGAGTATCGCTTAGGTATTGAGCATGATAAGGAACTAATTATTGCACTAAGCTTGCATTTAAAACCTGCAATTAATCGCTATAAATATGGTATGAATATTAGAAATCCATTATTGGAGGACATTAAAAAGAAGTATCCATTAGCATTTGAAACGGCTATTCTTGGTGGTTTAATGATTGAAAAAATAACAGATACCAAAATTGATGAAAATGAAATTGGCTATATTGCCTTGCATATTGGTGCAGCTATCGAAAGAAGGAACTTAAATTCCGGACCTAAACGATGTTTAATTGTCTGTGCTTCTGGGTTTGGGACTGCACAATTGATCTACTATCGAGTAAAAACACAATTCAGACAGAGTCTTGATGTAGTAGGTATTACAGAATTGTATAAATTAAAAGCTTATAATTTAAACAACGTTGACTTGATTATTAGTTCAGTTCCTATTATAGAGAATTTATCAGTTCCAGTTATCGAAGTAAATGCTATTCTTGGAAATAATGATATGAAAAAAATTGGGCAATTCATTGGTAATCAACGAAATATATCTGGTTATTTTCAAGAAAATCTCATATTCTTACAGAAAGATTTTGAAACAAAGAAGGAAGTATTGCATTTTTTACATCAAAAGCTACTTCAGTTAGGACATGTAAATAAGAGCTATCTAGATAATCTATATGTCAGAGAAGCAATAGCTCCTACTTCGTTCGGCAACCTAGTAGCCATTCCACATCCGATAACTCCACAAACAAATAAAACGTTCTTAACTGTTTGTACTTTGAAAAAAGCAATTACCTGGGGAAATAAACCTGTCCAATTTGTCTGCCTTTTAAATGTCAAGAAAGATAGTCAGGAAGACTTGCAACATATGTATGATCTGTTGGGGAGAATGGTAAACTCGGAAACAATGATACACCAATTAATCAAGGCATCGACCTTTGATTCATTCATGTCTGCCTTACGTTAAAAAAGTAAGAACGATGTGAATAAGGAAAAAAGTCCTTCCTTTTGCTATTCTAGTTGTATATAGCTGTTTTGCTACGAATAAAGATCGTATCAAATTTCTAGCAAATCAGTAAAATACAACAAAGCTTCTCCAGTTTGTTTTGGTTAACGGACAAGCTTTGTAAGAAGTTGGTGCTGCAATGAATAACAGACAGAGAGAGCTAATTGAGATATTATTATCAAATGATAGTAAGCCATTTCTTATACAGGATCTTGCAACACATGTTCAATGTTCAGAGAAGACAGTGCGTAATGATCTTAAACAGATTGAAGATTATGTAAGGACTTTCTCATCCGCCTCAATAGTTCGTAAGCCTGGTACAGGCGTCTATCTAGACATAAATAATGTCGAACGAAAAAAATTATTCCAGGAACTATTTGCGGAGACAATATCTGAAGATGAGCGAGCAATGAAAATTGCCTATCGCTTATTGGAGAGTAAACGACCAGTTACATTACAAACATTGGCAGATGAACATCACATTCATAAAGCAGCTATTAAAGCTGACATGAAACGAATAGCTGAGTGGATAAAGAACTTTGATCTTTTATTAACTTCTAGGCAGAAACTAGGGCATATTATAGAAGGTGAAGAGATTAATAAACGTATTGCTTTAGCACATTTACAAGAATTTATCGTTGATAACACAAGAAATTACCTATTTGATTTATTTTTACCATTTGAAATTTCTACTATAAATAATGCGTTGGACAATATGAGGCTATCAAGTGGCATCCCTTTTGCAGATAGTGCGTTGGACGGTCTTTTGATGCATGCACTTATATTGGTGAAACGAACAAAACAACATGCATCTATCGTTATTTCAAATACTCCTGACGAAGCATTTTTTAAAACAAGAGAATATAAAGCCTCTGAAAAGTTTTTAGAAGAATTGGAATTGAAGTTTTGTATATCTATTTCTAAAGCAGAAATTATTTACTTTACATGGCATGTACGTAGTTGTAAAAAAAGGGAAGATCAATCAACTCCTTTGAATAAACAGCATCCGAAAACTGTACAGGTAGCTTCTGCAATAACCAGTAAGATTAAACGGTTAACGATGATATCCTTTGAAGAAGATGAGCAATTATTGAATGGCTTAGCTATTCATCTAGATGCAGTCATTCATCGACTTAAATATGGATTTCCAATCACAAATCCTTTGTTAGGTAATATTAAAAAGATGTATCCATATATGTTTAGTATGGTGACGTTAGCAATAGAAAATGTAAAGAGACAATTTTATATGAATCTTCCAGAAGATGAAGTTGCTTACCTTGTTCTTCATTTCCAAGCTTCGCTTGAAAGAATCCAAAAGAAGAGGAGGAAGGTTCCAAAGGTATTAATTGTATGTCATATGGGTGTAGGAATGTCTCATTTGTTGCAAGTGAAAATAGAACAACAATATAAGGATATTCAAATCGTTGGTGCAATAGGTAAATCAGAAGTACCTCGTTTCATTCAGCTTCATGAGGTTAACTTGATTATTTCTACGACAGCACTAAGTAATAGTAGTATTCCAACCATTATTATTTCTCCTTTACTTGAACAGGAGGATCAAGATAAATTGGCTCAATTCTTTAAACAAGGTACGATAAGTGATAGTTCGAATTCGTCAGGTTCTTTTCTAGCTGATTTAATGAGTGAAGAACTCTTATTCATAAATGTTAAAGCAGAGCATCGTTACCAAGTTGTAGAAATGCTTGGCAACCAATTATTAGCTAAAGGTAATATTAAGCAAGAATATGTTCATCATGCCCTATTACGTGAGAAAAAATCTGCTACATCTATTGGGGGTGGTGTGGCTATCCCACATGGAGATCCTAGTCTAGTGCGAAAAACCTCCATAGCGGTGGCCGTTCTTGATACACCAATAGAATGGGGAAGCGAAAGGGTATCAATTGTTTTTATGCTTGCTATAGCCAATGATAAATCCAATCCTATAAAAACAATTATTAATCAAATATCTTCTATTTCTCAAGATCCGATTACGTTTAATGCATTAATGAAAGCACCAGATAAGCAGTCCTTTATCACGAATATAAAAAGTTACAATTAGATGTAATCTAGTTAAGCTATTATGCCTACTTTAAACAGTAAAAGATCAGGATGATTTCCCTAATGAAATTTTAATCAGTGAGGGTTTTACTACTAGCTATATGTGGGATAAAATACAATCTTACCGTAGTTGTGGAAGAAAAGAGACATTTATCCTTTGTTTATCTGATATATACTATATTCAAGAAAGCGATTACGAATCTTTTCAGATACAGGAGGATATATTATGAAGATAGTTGCTGTAACTGCATGTCCAGTAGGTATTGCCCATACGTATATGGCCGCTGAGAATTTACAAAAAGCAGGTGAAGCACTCGGTGTTACTATTAAAGTTGAAACTCAAGGGTCCATTGGTGTAGAAAATGCACTTACCGAAAAAGATATTGAGGAGGCTGATGGAGTTATCATCGCCAGTGATAAGGAGGTTTCCAAAGATAGATTTATTGGTAAAAAGCTTATTGCAACAGGAGTCCAAGAAGGTATTAGAAATCCGGAACAATTAATTAAACGAATTCAAACAGGGGATGTTTCCGTTTATCAAGCACAATTAGCTTCTGCTGAAGGCGTTAAAAAGAAGCGAAAGGAAAAAGAGAATCCTATCTATAAGCACTTAATGAGTGGCGTATCTTACATGATTCCGTTTATTGTTGTAGGTGGATTACTCATAGCTATTGCTTTAACACTTGGCGGTGAACAAACACCTGGAGGAATCGTAATACCAGAAGATTCATTCTGGAAAAAGATTGAAGATATTGGTGCTGCCTCCTTTAGTTTTATGGTTCCGATATTAGCTGGTTTTATTGCGGTTAGTATTGCAGATCGTCCAGGCTTGGCACCAGGTATTATTGGAGGTTTCATTGCTGCAAATGGTAGTTTTTATGGCAGTGAAGCGGGTGCTGGATTTATTGGTGGGATCATCGCTGGTTTTCTTGCTGGTTATATTACGCTAGCTATTAAAAAAATTAAAGTGCCGCAAGCTCTTCAACCTGTTATGCCAATTATATTTATTCCAATTTTAGCAACGTTAATTGTTGGCTTATTATTTGTGTATGTCATTGGTGCGCCGGTTTCACAGGTGTTTGAATCGTTAACAGCATGGCTTGAGGGCATGCAAGGTGCCAGCTCCATTTTATTAGCGCTAATTCTTGGTGCGATGATTGCAGTTGATATGGGGGGACCTTTTAATAAAGTGGCATTTTTATTCGGTTCTGCAATGATTGCAGAAGGAAATTATGAAATCATGGGACCAATTGCGGTAGCCATTTGTATACCACCTCTTGGAATGGGACTAGCTACTTTTATTAATAAAAGAAAGTATCAACCTGCTGAGCAACAAGCAGGAAAGGCAAGCTTTACAATGGGATTATTCGGTATAACAGAGGGAGCTATACCATTTGCTGCCCAAGATCCATTACGTGTTATACCTAGTATCGTGGTCGGATCGATGACAGGATCTATGCTAGCAATGTTAGGTAATGTAGGTGATCGTGTAGCCCACGGTGGTCCGATTGTAGCTGTGTTAGGGGCGGTTGATAATGTACTAATGTTCTTCTTAGCTGCCGTTATTGGTACATTAGTTACAGCTATTTTAGTTAATCTACTAAAAAAGGATGTAGTTAGTTCTACACTCGATAGCCAATCTAACAAACAAACCGAAGCAGTGAATGATCAAATAAGTTCTCTGAACACTAGAAATGAACAAGATAAAAAATTATATATACGTAAGTTAACCGATATTGTAACCGTTGATCTAGTGGATACGGACCTTAAAGGAGCAACAAGAGATGAAGTTATTGATGAATTGATTAACAAAATGGATAGAGATGGTATTCTAAGCGACAAAGAGATATATAGACAGGCTGTTATTGCTAGAGAGAAAGAAGGAACAACTGGTATGGGTATGAACATTGCGATCCCACATGGGAAATCTTCAGCTGTTAATAAACCTGCTGTAGCATTTGGAATAAAACATGATGGTGTTGATTGGAATAGTTTAGATCATACTGCTGCAAAAATAATTTTTATGATTGCGGTCCCTGAAAAGAATGCAGGAGACGAGCATTTGAAAATACTACAAATGCTTTCACGTAAGCTTATGGACGACCAATTCAGAAAACAGCTTTTAGATGTAGCAAATAAAGAAGAGGCATATCAGCTACTAGATGAAATTCAATAAAGTATGTATTTATCCTTCAATTAACTGGCAGTAAGACCCTCATTTAGGGGATCGACTGCAAGTCAAATGTCCGATTAGTTCCAAGGCTTTTAGGTCATACTTTTGTGTTACTAACAATTAGTAGGGGAAAAACAAACCCCCACTAATTGATGTTTCACTTTATAAGGGTGTCTCATACTATTCGTTAGGGTACAGGAATGAATTTGAATATGTGGGACACCTGAGTTTTTCGCCAACTAGGAGGCTGAATCGCAGTTTTGGGTAACCTGTTACAACTCGTTCTTACTATTCATTAAATTCTATTGAAAATTATTAACGAAGCTACTTCTAAGTTTGCTATAATGATAGCTATTAATAGCTTCTAGGAGGAATAATTGTGCAATATAGAGAACCCTTATTTTTAAAGCCTGTTTTTCAGGAACGTATTTGGGGTGGGGAAAAATTACGTGATCTATATAACTATAATATCCCTACCAATAAGACAGGGGAGGCTTGGGGAATATCTGCTCACCCTAACGGACCAAGTAGAATTATGAATGGTCCTTTAAAAGGAAAGACTTTGGCGGAAGCTTGGCAAGAACATGGTGAGTTATTTCATAAAGATCCTATGAATAAGGAAGCATATCCGCTATTGGTAAAAATATTAGACGCAGCGAAAGATTTATCTGTTCAAGTACATCCTAATGATGCATACGCACGGTCTGTTGAAGCGCATCCTTATGGTAAAACGGAATGCTGGTATGTATTACAGGCGGAGCCAAATTCTGAAATCATTTTAGGACACCATGCAGACACTAGAGAAGATTTTGAAGCTAGCGTTGATAATGGTGCATGGGATAGTCTCTTAAAAAGCAAAAAAGTAGCAGCAGGGGATTTTATCTATGTACCTAGTGGAACCATTCATGCGATTGGTAAGGGAATTGTGATTCTTGAAACCCAACAGAGCTCTGATATAACATATCGCGTGTACGATTATGATCGGAGAGATGAGAGCGGGAATACAAGAGAACTGCATCTTACACAAGCGAAACAAGTTACGACCGTTCCTCATTATGAGCCTGAGTTAAAACAGCAGGTAGAAAAAATAGCTGATCTGACGATTAAAGAGCTAGTTAGTGAACAGTACTTTACTGTTTATCACTGGGAATTAGTTGGGCAAGTAACTAAACAAATGGATAAGGACTTTCTTCAGTGTAGTGTGATTGGTGGGACTGCTACGCTAACTGTTGATGACAATTCATTTGAAATCGTAAAAGGCGATCACTTTATCATACCTTTTGGAATAGAGAATGTTAAACTAAATGGAAATGCTCAGTTAATCGTTTCGCATACGTAATAAGACTGATTCAGTTAAGGGGGAGAGAGGTTATGTTGGTTGGAGCGATTGAAGCAGGGGGGACAAAGTTTGTCTGTGCGGTAGGAAATGAATCTGGAAAAGTATTGGATAAAGTAACATTTCCTACAAGTGATCCGAAAGAAACGTTACAGCATGTTTATGACTTTTTTTCTTCCTACAACATTAGTTCTTTAGGTGTAGGTAGCTTTGGTCCAGTCGATTTAGATGCAACAAGTTCTACCTATGGTACGATACTGAATACGCCTAAACTAAGGTGGAAGGAATTTCAGCTACTAGAGCATTTGACAAAGCACTTTTCGATTCCTGTCCATCTGGATACAGATGTAAATGCAGCTGCATTAGGTGAATATATGTATGGGGCTGGAAAGGACGTGAGCAGCTGTTTATATATTACTGTAGGGACAGGGATAGGTGCTGGTTTCGTAAATAATGGAAAAACGTATAAAGGGAAAAGCCATCCGGAAATGGGACATATTCTGGTACAAAAACATGTAGACGATGACTTTCAGGGAGTTTGTCCTTCTCATGGTGCCTGTTTAGAAGGATTGGCGTCGGGACCAGCAATTGAAAAAAGGTATGGTCAAAAAGGTCATTTGCTTTCAAATCGTATAGATGTCTGGGAAATAGAGGCCAGTTATCTGGCTCAAGCAATTATGAATTATTCTTTAATACTTTCCCCACAACGAGTGATTATTGGTGGAGGAGTTATGAAGCAGGAACGTTTATATCAACTAATTCGTAAAGCTTTTACCAATCTTATGAATAATTACATAGACGTTGGTGATATCGAACAATTTATAGCTTCACCTAAATTAAAAGATGAACAAGGGGTTAAAGGTGCAATTGCATTAGCAATTGAAAAAGGGAGATAATAACCTTAAACGCTTATCGTTATGACGAACAAGAAGGTAAGAAGTTTTAACGTAATTAAGCAGGTAGTCACCTTGCTGTGATAAACCGCCCCCTATAAGTAAACATTTAGGATCAAATAGTAAAATTATTTGTGCCAGACCCGCAGCTATTTGCTTTGCCCAATCATTGATCATAGAAATACATGCTTGCTCTCCAGATTTTGCACGTTGAAAAATATTCTCTGGTGTAGTTGCTTCTCCAAATACTTGTTTAACCATTGAACGAAGCGCAGAAGTAGCCGCCCTCTATTCAAAATTGGTTTTCGTGACCGGATCATATAATAAATAGCCAACTGAATTGGCTTGTTGATAATATCCGTCCATTAGTTCGTGATGGTAATAAGCTCCACCGATTCCTGTACCAATTGTAATACAATAAATATGATTTTTATTCATAGGAGAGCCCTTCCAACGTTCTCCTAATAAATTTTTATTTCTCCGTATGTCTGTTGAGATGTACGTTGGGTTTTAATTGGGTATAAATTTCCCGTATATGTCCATCTTAAAAAGAAAGGAAAATTATTCTAACAAAAGTGGTGAAATGTTATGAGGAACAGGGCTATAGGCATTTGTTTTATAATGTTTCTAATGCTGTTTGTACAATTGACAGAGGTAAACGCTGCACCTGATGTAATTGACAAACATACAGAACATAACTGGCAAGAATATCATACAGAAACGTCATTCATAAAAACAGGTACACATGAATATAAGTATTGGAAAAATTTTATGCGCCACAAACGGACATGTGAGATATATCAGAAGTTGAAAACCATTGTATATTATTGTGATGTGCATGATCATGCTAAATCTGAAACAATTCATGAGGGAACAGTTCACAGTGAAAAACACGATTAAACAGTGACGGAGGCGGAGACAAAACACAGCTACTTTACAAAATACGAATAATCTTTTTTATCAATAGGAGTATTATCGGAATCACGTGAGCTTGCCAGCTGATGATTACTTATCATAGGACGATTCGTGAAGTTCTTCGTTTCTGGGCGTTGGATCTGGACGCAGCTCAACACGCACCTATTTATCCACAGAATCAAATTTTATAATTCCCTAGGCTTTAAAAACGAACGATAATTAATTTCAAGTAATTATCGTTCGTTTTTCTGCTGTTTCTACATTATTTTGTCTAAGCCTCTTTAATATTATTTATCCCGCATATAACTGGCAGTAAGATCCCACTTCAAGCAATAAAGAGAACTTATTATTGGGGGGTGGGGATCAACTGCCAGTAAATATCCGATTGGTTCTAGGGCCTTTAGGTTATACCTTTGTGGTACTACCAATTCGTGGGATAAACAAACTCCCCACGGATTGAAGTTTCACTTTATGAAAATGTTATATTTATTAGTAGGGAAAGGACAAACACTATCTATTTTCATGATTGCCTCTCTCTCGTACTGGGAAATAAGTTGTTGGAAGGGTTATTAAAATGATACTAATGATAAATGGAGCATTTGGAGTTGGAAAAACGTGTGTAGCAAATGAACTAATTAAGATAATGGACAATAGTATGATTTTTGATCCCGAAGAAGTCGGGTTTATGCTGCGGAATATTCTTCGGCAAAACATCAAGCAAGTTGAATCTACAACGGGGGATTTTCAAGAATTTCATTTGTGGAAGGTGTTAACAGTTGAAACTGCTAAGCTACTCGTTGCTACTTATCAGAAAACGCTTGTTGTACCAATGACAATAAGAGAGCCTGAATATTTTCGATATATCTTTAACGGATTTAAAATGATTGACGAGCAGACTATACATTTTTGTTTAACAGCTAAAGAAGAAACAATTTTTAATCGGTTAAGAAAAAGAGGAGAGGCTGAAGGTAACTGGTGTTTTCGGCAAACGAAAAAGTGTATAGAGTCTTTTCAGGAGAATGATTTTTCAATTTATATAGATACAGAGCATACTGCAATAGATAAGGTTGCACAAGTAATAAAAAAACAGATAGATCATTCGACTTTATTAGATGAAAATGGATTGTAATGATAAATGTAATTCCGTTTTTTACCAATTATTTATCCCGTATATAACTGGCAGTAAGATCCCACTTCAAGCAATAAAGAGAACTTATTATTGGGGAGTGGGGATCAACTGCCAGTAAATATCCGATTGGTTCTAGGGCCTTTAGGTTATACCTTTGTGGTACTACCAATTCGTGGGATAAACAAACTCCCCACGGATTGAAGTTTCACTTTATCCCATTGTATACGGTATGATAGATGAGTAAAAGGATGGGGGAATAATGATGATAAAGCACTTACAAGATAGAGTAACGTTAAATAATGGTGTGGAAATGCCTGGGTTTGGATTAGGTGTATATAAAGTGCAAGATGGACGAACGGTTAAAGAAGCTGTTAAGATTGCAATAAAACATGGTTATAGAAGTATAGACACAGCTTCGTTTTATGACAATGAGACTGGTGTTGGTGAAGCAATTAGAGAATCTGGAGTAGCTCGTAATGAACTATTTATTACGACAAAGGTTTGGAATGACCAACAAGGTTATGAGCGTACAATGCAGGCTTTTGAAGATAGTATGGAAAAATTAGGATTGGAATACCTTGATCTGTATCTCATTCATTGGCCAGTGAAAGGATTATATAAAGAAACATGGAGGGCAAT
Source organism: Virgibacillus salarius (assembly GCF_039521925.1). Classification (NCBI taxonomy): domain Bacteria; kingdom Bacillati; phylum Bacillota; class Bacilli; order Caryophanales; family Bacillaceae; genus Virgibacillus; species Virgibacillus salarius. The sequence goes on from NZ_BAAACY010000020.1 coordinate 39,894, forward strand.
GGAAAAGCTCTACAAAGATGGTAGGGTTCGTGCAATTGGTGTAAGTAATTTTCATCAGCATCATTTGGAAGATTTGATGAGAGGAAGTACCGTAAAGCCAGTAATTGATCAGGTGGAATATCATCCACACTTAACACAACAAGAATTACATCATTACTGTAAGAGCAAGAGTATTCAACTTGAAGCATGGTCACCATTAAAAAGAGGTGGACTAATAGAGGATGCGACATTGACAGAAATTGGTAAAAAATATGGAAAGAGTGCGGCTCAGATTATTTTACGGTGGGATCTTCAAAACGATGTTATAACTATCCCTAAATCTACAAAAGAAGAGCGAATTATTGAGAATGCGGCAATATTCGATTTTTCGTTAACGGAAGGTGAAATGAAGCAAATAAGTAGTTTAAATAAAAACGAACGAAGCGGCTCTAATCCTGATAGCTATGATGCATAATAATAGGAACAACCTCTTGATTCATCGTTTCAAGAGGTTTTTTAATTATTCCTAGATAGATTAAAGCTATCTCAATCCGATCTTGTTAGATCAATTAAAGAAATAGTCCGTTCCAACGCGCAGTACCATTTATTTATAATATCCAGAAAAGTCCTCCAACCACTATAAATAAAAGGAGCTTCATACATAAAAGATTTGCAACCAACTTAATCAACCATAAGCAATAGAATCTTATCTCCCCTATCTAGAATATGTCTGATCGAAAATAAATCCCCATGTACGCAAAAAGAAAAAAGAATCTGTTACTGATGTGCATCCGTCTGTTGTGATAATCACTCGCATACAGGTTTTTCGGATTTTCACAAAACGACTTGAATGACGACATTGAATCATCATAATTAAAAAAATTCATTGAACTATTTGATAATTAGTCATATAATAATTCGAAAGAAAGGTGGGGAATCCATTGGAAAAAGATTTACGCATTAAAAGCCACGTGTTTAGTGAGGGAGCAATGAAGGCTCCAAATCGTGCTATGCTAAGGGCTGTGGGATTATCAGATGAAGATTTTCAAAAGCCAATGATCGGTGTAGCCAGTACATGGAGTGAGGTCACCCCGTGTAACATACATATAGATGATCTGGCTGTACAGGCCAAGAAAGGAGCACGTGAAGCAGGCGGTGTTCCTTTAATTTTTAATACAATTACGGTTTCAGATGGAATCTCCATGGGGACACAAGGGATGAGATATTCATTGCCAAGTCGTGATTTGATTGGTGATTCAATAGAAACAGTAGTTGGCGCAGAGAATTTAGATGGATTGGTTGCTATTGGAGCTTGTGATAAGAACATTCCGGGTTGTATGATTGCCATAGCAAATGCAGGAGTACCAGCAGTTTTTGTGTATGGTGGAACCATTGCTCCCGGTTCTGTGAATGGTAAAGATATTGATATCGTTTCAGTATTTGAAGGTGTTGGCAGGCATAACAATGGTGATATTGATGATACGGAATTGCGTTCCATTGAATGTCATGCCTGCCCAGGAGCTGGTGCGTGTGGAGGGATGTATACAGCAAATACAATGGCTTCAGCAATGGAAGCTATTGGTATGAGCTTGCCCGGTAGTTCGTCTAATCCTGCCGAATCCGCCGAAAAAGCAAAAGACTGCAAAGAAGCTGGTAAAGCTGTCTATCATTTGCTTGAAAAAGAAATATTTCCAAAGGATATTATGACGAAAAAAGCATTTGAAAATGCTATAACGGTTGTGATGGCTTTGGGAGGTTCTACAAATGCGATATTACATCTATTAGCTATTGCACATGCTATCGAAGTAGATTTAACAATTGATGATTTTAATCGTATTCAAGAAAAAACTCCTCATTTGGCAGATCTAAAGCCTAGTGGTAAATATGTTATGCAGGATCTTCATCGGGTAGGAGGTGTACAGGCTGTGATGAAGCTACTTTATGAAGCTGGTTATCTCCATGGAGACTGCTTAACAGTAACTGGAAAAACGATTGCTGAGAATTTAGCTGACACACCTTCATTAACAGAAGGGCAGGATGTTATTATGCCTATTAATAAGCCAAAACGTGAAGATGGTCCATTAATTGTATTAAAAGGTAATCTAGCTCCACGCGGTGGTGTTGCGAAGGTATCTGGTGTGAAAGTAAAGCGGCATAGTGGTCCTGCAAGAGTATTTAATACTGAAAAAGAAGCAACAGCAGCGGTAATGAGTAATCAAATTAATGAAGGGGATGTACTTGTTATTCGTTACGTTGGTCCAAAGGGTGGCCCCGGCATGCCAGAAATGCTATCAATCTCTGCAATTTTAGTAGGAAAAGGTTTGGGCGAAAAGGTAGCTTTACTAACAGATGGGAGATTTTCTGGAGGAACACATGGGCTAGTGGTAGGACATATCGCACCAGAAGCGCAAGATGGGGGGCCAATTGCCTTCTTAGCAGAGGGCGATATGGTAACAATAGATTCTGAGAAAAAGGAGATTTCATTTAAGGTTACAGAGAGCGAATTGGAGGCAAGAAAGAAAGAGTGGTTAGCACCCCCATTGTATAAAAAGGGTGTGTTAGGTAAATATGCACATAATGTCTCTTGCTCCTCGCTTGGTGCCGTAACGGACTATTTAACGGAGTAGCAAGACATGAAGCATAAAGTGGATAGGACTTAGCGTAAACACTTGCCTGTATAGACAAACAATAGATTTTTTGAAATCTAACAAAGTTTACAGCAGAAAGAGGCTTCGACAAACGTAATTAAGAGGCAAAAAGCGAACAATGATAGGAACAATTATTGTTCGTTCCCCCCTCTTCATTTTAACTAAAAATTCTGTCATAACCCAGCGTATCGAGATGCTCTTTAGTTTTCTACAAGCTTTTTGATCTATCAGCCTGAATACGATATTACACACTTTCCTCGAGACTTCCTCATGGAAAACACTTCTACAAATATGAATCATTCGATGTTCTGTAAAAATGTGAATAACCAATCAATATATTAGTTAATATAGATTTGGAAAAAGAGCAATTTAAGGCAAATTAATACATTCTGATATATTAATTTAGATTTATGAAAATAAAAAGTTAATTTTTAGGCATATTATGCAATATATTAGAATGTAATCATTTTGTAACATTTCAGAGAAAACAGAAGTGAAAGGTTTGTAAGCGTATACAAGAAAATTCACTAATCAAAAATATCAAAAAACTTTAAAATATCTGTTGACTCTTTGTTTAAAACGGTATATTATTAACGGCAATATTAACTTATAAAAAATTCAAACCTAACAAACACGATAAATAAAGGGTCAGCCAAAAATAAAATATTGTTAACACTATGACGGGAAAAAAGGAATATAACCTGTGTATTCACAGAGATCCAGGGTTGCTGCGAGCCTGGAAGTACACTATATTCTGACATCATCTCTGAGTGCCGGACTGAACGGGGTTACTTAATAGGCCGGCCAGGTGCAATATCTGTACCTGTTATCTAAGGGGGCCAATATATTGGTCCCCATGAGTTGGTATTCGCAAGAGTACTAAGAATCTGGGTGGTACCGTGAAAAGAAGACGCTTTTCTCCCCATATAATCTGTAAACATGTATGCAGTTATGGGGATTCAAGGCGTCTTTTTTTTATCCCGCATATAATTGGCAATAAGCCCCCAATTCAAGCAATAAAGTGAAGACAATATGGATAAGAGGGGGAATAACTGCCAGTAAATATCCGATTGGTTCAAGGGCCTTCAGGTCATACCCTTGTGTACTAACAATCAGTGGATGATAAACAAACCCCCTACTGATTGAAGTTTCACTTTATTAGATTTGTTTAAGTAGGTTAAAAGGCAATAAGAATACCTTGGCCAGTATGGATGGGCAGGATTTCTTTATAAATTAGTTATTAAAAGGAGGCATGCAGCAGTGAAAGTTCAGGCAAAGCATGATGTGGGAAGTACAAAAAAAACATTAACGGGTGCTGATGTGTTAATTCATGCATTAGTCGATGCTGGAGTAGATACGATTTTTGGTTATCCTGGTGGAGCTGTGTTACCTATCTACGATGCTATCTATCGGAGCGAAGCAAGTTTCGAACATGTACTTTCCCGGCATGAGCAAGGATCGATTCATGCAGCCGAAGGGTATGCACGAGTTACGGGTAAGCCAGGGGTAGTAATAGCTACATCGGGACCAGGCGCAACGAATTTAATAACTGGAATTACGGATGCAATGATGGATTCTTTGCCAATTGTTATTTTCACTGGTCAAGTGGCAAGTAATGTTATTGGTACAGATGCATTTCAAGAAGCAGACGTAATGGGAATTACTACTCCTATTACGAAGTACAATTATCAAGTTAAAGAACTATCAGAGCTGCCAAAGGTTGTGAAGGAAGCATTTCATATAGCATCTACAGGTAGGCCTGGCCCTGTTGTTGTCGACATACCAAAAGATGTTTCGGCAGAGCTTTCATCGGCTGTACATGAGGCAACATTTGAACTACCAGGTTACCAACCAAATAAAACGCCAAATCCATTGCAGATTATTAAACTTGCCGATGCATTGAGTCGTGCTAAGCGGCCACTTGTTTTAGCCGGTGCTGGTATCCTCTTTGCTGAAGCTACAGAGGAATTAAAGGAATTAGTGGAAAGGTATCAGCTTCCAGTTATTAATACGTTACTTGGGCTAGGAGGGTTTCCAGGTTCACATGAACTGTTCTTAGGAATGGGTGGGATGCATGGGACCTATGCAGCAAATATGGGAATGTACGAATGTGACTTATTAATAAATATTGGTGCTCGGTTCGATGACCGCTTAACAGGAAACTTAGAGCACTTTGCTCCAAAAGCTAGAATAGCTCATATTGATATCGATCCAGCCGAAATTGGGAAGAATGTGCAGACAGAAATACCGGTGGTAGCTGATGCAAAAGAAGCGTTGCAGGCATTGTTGCTTCGTTCAATTACTTTTCCTGATCATCAAGATTGGAAAGTAAAACTAACACGTTATAAACAGGACTATCCGCTTTGGTATGAGCGGTCGGATAAAGAAATATCACCACAATGGCTGCTAGAAACGGTTCATCGTTTAACTCAAGGAGAAGCCATCGTAACCACAGATGTAGGGCAGCATCAAATGTGGGCGGCTCAATATTATTCGTTTGAAAAACCGAATCGTTGGGTAACATCTGGAGGACTTGGCACGATGGGATTCGGGTTCCCTGCCGCGATTGGTGCACAGCTGGGGGAACCAAATCAATTAGTGGTTTCTATTGTAGGTGATGGTGGCTTTCAAATGACTGCTCAGGAATTAGCAGTTGTAAAAGAGCGGAAATTACCAATCAAAATAATAATTGTAAATAATCAAGCACTAGGAATGGTAAGACAATGGCAAGAAAGCTTTTATGAGGAAAGGTATTCTGAATCATTGTTTATGGAGAATCCCGATTTTATAAAGCTTGCTGAGAGTTATGGAATTCATGGGATGAGTGTTGATAAAGAAACAGAAGTCATAGACGTATTAAAAAAGGCTTTCTCTTTTAATGGCCCAGTACTAGTAGATTGTCGAGTAGTGCAGCAGGAGTGTGTATATCCTATGATCGCACCAGGAAAAGGAATTCATGAAATGATTGGGGTGAGCAAATGAGGCGTATTATCATTGCAACAGTACAAAATCGAGGTGGCGTACTGAATCGAATAACAGGTATGCTTCATAAGCGACAATTCAATATCGAAAGTATTTCTGTAGGCAGCTCAGAAACAGAAGGAATTTCAAAAATGACCTTTGTTGTTGACGTAAAAGACCATCAAAAGCTTGAACAGCTAACGAAACAATTGAATAAACAAATCGATGTATTAAAAGTTTCCGATATAACGGAGAGGGCCATCGTTGCTAGAGAATTAGCCCTGATAAAGGTTGGTGGAAGTGGTCAACTCCGCGCGGAGGTCCAAGGTATTATTACACCATTCCGTGCTTCCGTCATTGACGTAAGTAAAGATAGTCTAACAATTCAAGTTACCGGAAGACCGGATAAGGTAGAAGCATTAATCGCACTGCTTCGACCATATGGAATTAAGGAACTAACAAAAACTGGTGTAACTGCCTTCTTAAGAGGGCAACAGCCCTCGCAAGTTGCTGAAATAAATTCATTTACTATTTAATTTGAGGAGGAAATGAAAATGTCAAAAGTGCTTTATGAAAAAGATGTAAAAACAGAGGTTTTGAAGGAGAAAAAAATTGCCATAATTGGGTATGGGTCACAAGGTCATGCTCACGCTCTTAATCTACGAGAGAGTGGATATGAAGTAGTCGTTGGCTTGCGTCCTGGGAACTCACAGGTTAAGGCTGAAAAAGATGGGTTTACTGTACTTTCTGTTGCAGAAGCTGTTAAACAATCTGATGTTGTCATGATTTTACTTCCTGATGAGTTGCAAACCGCTGTATATAAAGAAAGCATAGAAGAAAACTTAGAGGCTGGTAATGCAATAGCATTCGCGCATGGTTTTAATATTCATTTTAATCAAATCGTTCCTCCGTCTAATGTGGATGTATTTCTAGTAGCACCAAAGGGTCCAGGGCATTTGGTACGTCGTACGTATGAGGAAGGAGCAGGAGTACCTGCATTATACGGTGTTTTTCAAGATGTATCAGGGGAAGCCACTGAATTAGCACTTGCTTATGCACAGGGGATTGGAGCAGCGAGAGCAGGGATTTTGGAAACATCGTTCCAAGAAGAAACAGAAACAGATCTTTTCGGTGAGCAGGCTGTGTTATGTGGTGGACTGACAAGTCTTGTAAAAGCAGGGTTTGAAACATTAACGGAAGCTGGTTATCAGCCAGAAGTAGCTTATTTTGAATGCTTACATGAAATGAAGCTTATCGTTGATCTTCTTTATGAAGGTGGATTAGAAAATATGCGTTATTCTATTTCAGATACTGCACAATGGGGTGACTTCGTTTCTGGACCAAGAATTATTAATGATGAGACAAAGCAACGTATGAAAGAAATTTTATCAGAAGTACAATCTGGAGCGTTTGCCAAAGGCTGGATCTCGGAGAATCAAGCAAATCGTCCACAATTTACAGCAATAAACGCTAAAGAAAATCAGCATCCAATAGAAAAAGTAGGGAAGGAGTTACGAGAGTTAATGCCTTTTGTTAAACAGCCATTGCAAACCGACCAAAAGAAACAAAAGGATGTGAAGGTTCATGTCACAAATTAAAATTTTCGATACGACATTGAGAGATGGAGAACAATCACCGGGTGTCAATCTAAATCAACTTGAAAAGCTGGAAATTGCAAAGCAGTTAGAACGATTTGGTGTAGATCGAATGGAGGCTGGTTTTCCCGCCTCTTCCAAAGGAGATTTTCAAGCTGTTAAGGCAATTGCCGATACCATCAAGCATACGTCCGTAACAGGCTTAGCTAGAACTGTGCAGTCGGATATTGATATCGCTTGGGAGGCATTAAAAGGTGCGGATGAACCATGTCTGCATATCTTTCTTGCTACTTCACCAATTCATATGACATACAAATTAAAGAAAACGCCAGATGATGTAATTGAAACAGCGGTAAATATGGTCTCCTATGCAAGGAAGAAGTTTCCACAAGTAGAATGGTCAGCTGAGGATGCATCCCGATCAGATTGGAGCTTTTTGGCTCAGATAATCGAAAGGGTGATTGATGCGGGAGCAACCGTAATTAACTTACCAGATACAGTTGGTTATACGACACCGAAAGAATATGGCAGCATGTTTCAATTTATCCGTTCTTCTGTGCCTAATATCGATCGAGTAACATTATCCTGTCACTGTCATAATGACCTCGGTATGGCAGTTGCTAACTCAATTGCTGCTGTCGAAAATGGTGCAACACAGGTGGAAGGCACGATTAATGGGATCGGTGAGCGAGCAGGAAATGCGTCTCTGGAAGAAATTGCTGTAGCATTGAAGATTCGCTCAGACTATTATCCGTATGCTACGAATCTAAATTTACAAGAGATTAAGCGTACTAGTGATATGGTTGCTAAGCTAACGGGAATGTATATTCAAGCGAATAAAGCGGTTGTAGGAAGGAATGCGTTCGCACATGAATCAGGTATTCATCAAGATGGTGTTTTAAAACACGCATCCACCTATGAAATTATTACACCTGAGCTCGTAGGTGTTAATGCTAACACGCTATTTTTAGGGAAACATTCTGGTCGCCATGCTTTTAAGGATAAAATCAAAGAGCTTGGAATAAATGTATCTGAAGAAAATATTAAAAAGGCGTTTGATTTATTTAAACAGCTTACTGATCACAAAAAAGAAGTCACGGATGATGATATTTTTACCATTGTCACAGAAGTGCAAACAGACACAGCATCAGTCGATAAATACCAGCTAAAATTATTTCAATTACAATATGGCTCCAATAATATCCCAACAGCTGCTGTTGAGTTAATAACCCCTACAGGCAAAACGGTTAAAACAGCATGTACTGGTCAGGGGAGTGTGGAAGCTTTATATAAAACATTAGACACGTTAACAGAAGAAAATACGAGATTAATTGATTATCAACTAAATTCTGTAGGTGGAGGAAAGGATGCATTAGCAGAATCACGGGTACAGTTACTTGTGAATGGAGAAACGGTTAACGGCAGAGGTTCTGCACAGGATGTAATGGAAGCATCGGTGCAAGCATACTTGAATGCGGTCAATCGATTTATCATCCAGCATCAAAATTCCAATAAAGCAGAGGTAGTAAAATAAATTTTTAAACAGGAAGGAGGCGTAATGATGAAGAGACATATTGTTATGTTACCTGGTGATGGAATTGGTAAAGAAATAATGGGATCTGCAAAAATCGTCTTGCAAACCATTGCAACAGAGTTCGGTCATCAGTTTACTTTTGCAGAGCATGCCATTGGCGGTAGTGCAATTGACCAATTTCAGACACCATTACCAGACACAACGGTAAAAGCTTGTGAGGAAGCGGATGCCATTTTATTAGGAGCTGTTGGTGGTGAAAAGTGGGATTCATTACCTGGAGATCAACGACCTGAAAAAGGACTATTAGGAATACGTAAAGCACTAGGCTTATTTGCCAATCTAAGACCTATAAAGGGGTTTTTACCATTACTTCATGCTTCTCCATTAAAGGAGGAGGTAATAAAGGGTAGTGATATTCTAATCATTCGAGAATTAACGGGTGGACTTTATTTTGGTGAGCCAAAGGGACGAATCGAAAAAGGGAATGCTGTGGTAGATACGTTATATTATCACCGAACTGAGATGGAACGGATTATTGATAAAGCTTTTCAAAGTGCACAGCATAGGAACAAAAAATTGACATCTGTCGATAAAGCCAATGTTCTAGAGTCAAGTCGTTTTTGGCGAGAAATCGTTGAAGCAAAACGTAAAGAATATCCAGATGTCGCGGTTGAGCATTTATTAGTTGATGCAGCAGCAATGAAATTAATCACCCAACCGAATCAATTTGATGTGATAGTCACAGAAAACCTATTTGGTGATATTCTTAGTGACGAAGCTTCTGTGCTAACTGGTTCTTTAGGGATGCTACCATCAGCGAGTATTCGTACGGATGGTATTGGACTTTATGAGCCAGTTCATGGATCAGCGCCAGACATTGCTGGTAAAGGAATTGCCAACCCATTAGGAATGATTTTATCTGCGGCCCTTATGCTACGCCATTCGTTTGACATGCACGAAGAGCCAGATGAAATTGAAAGAGCTGTACAGACTAGTCTAGATCAAGGGTATTATACAGCTGATTTGGCCATTGAGGATGGGATAGTAGTTAGCACAAAGGAAATGACTGATATCGTGATTGGAAACCTGTCTACGAATAGTGTTTCTAATTGTATTTGTAATTCCTATGCCTGAGATGGAGGTGTAAAATGATGGGCCGGTCAAAAACAATTATTGAAAAAATTTGGGAAAAACATGTGGTTTATCAAGAGCAAGAAAAACCAGATCTTCTTTATATCGACTTGCATTTAATTCATGAAGTGACTTCTCCACAGGCTTTTGAAGGTCTGCGGATAAACAAACGAAAGGTACGAAGACCTGACTTGACTTTTGCAACGATGGATCATAATGTACCGACGAGAAATCGAGATGTAATAAAAGATGAGATATCCCGTAAACAGATGGAAACATTAAAGGAAAATTGTCAGGAAAATAATATTCCATTAGCAGATATGTTTCATCCAGATCAAGGTATAGTCCATGTTATTGGACCTGAACTAGGTCTAACGCAGCCTGGTAAAACCATTGTCTGTGGTGATAGTCATACTTCTACACACGGTGCTTTTGGGGCGTTAGCTTTTGGAATTGGAACAAGTGAAGTAGAGCATGTTTTAGCAACACAAACGATTTGGCAAGAACGTCCAAAAACGTTAAATGTGCATGTAGAAGGTGATCTTGGTGCAGGAGTAACAGCAAAGGATTTAATTCTTGCAATTATTGCGAAATTTGGTGTTCGTTTTGGTACTGGATACGTGATGGAGTATACAGGCGAAGCAATTCGTAACCTTTCTATGGAAGGAAGAATGACAGTATGTAATATGTCAATTGAAGCAGGTGCAAGGGCTGGCTTGATCAGTCCTGATGAAACTACAGTTGAATTTTTACGAGGAAGGGTTCATGTACCAAAGGATGAAGCCTTCACAACTATAGCTCAGGACTGGTTAGCTTTAGCAACAGATGATGGAGCGGTTTATGACAAGACAGTAACAATCCGCGGTGACGAAGTGGAGCCGCAGGTAACTTGGGGAACGAATCCAGGAATGTGTGTACCGGTTAGTGGAACAACTCCAAATTTGAATGACGTGGAATATAAGCAAGATGTTGAACGTGCCCTACATTACATGGGATTAAACGAAAATCAACCAATTTCCTCTATTCATATTGATCATGTATTTATCGGTTCTTGTACAAATTCGCGCTTAAGTGATTTGCGAAGGGCTGCGGAAATTGTTAAAGGAAAACATATTCACGCTAATGTTAGAGCTATTGTTGTGCCAGGTTCATTTAGCATAAAGAGGCAGGCAGAACAGGAAGGATTAGATAAAATCTTTCAGGATGCTGGATTTGAATGGCGAGAAGCTGGATGTAGCATGTGCCTTGCGATGAATGATGATATCGTTCCTCCGGAGGGGAGATGTGCCTCTACATCAAATCGTAATTTTGAAGGAAGACAGGGAAATGGTGCACGTACACATCTTGTAAGTCCAGAAATGGCAGCGGCAGCAGCTATTGAAGGACATTTTGTAGACGTTCGCAATTATGCAGGTGTGGCGTTGTAAGGAGGGAAAAAGTTGAAAGCGATCAAAAACCATACAGGACTTGTGTATCCATTGAATCGAACAAATATTGATACTGATCAAATTATTCCAAAGCAGTTTTTAAAACGAATTGAGCGCACAGGATTCGGTCAGTTTTTATTCTATCATTGGCGATTTGATGACGAAGGAAATAAACGCCAAGACTTTAGTCTTAATAAGGAGCGTTATCAACATGCATCGATTTTAGTGGCAGGAGAAAATTTTGGTTGTGGATCTTCTAGAGAGCACGCTCCATGGGCATTGCTAGACTATGGTTTTCGAGTAATTATCGCTCCAAGCTTTGCAGATATATTTTATAATAATGCTTTAAAGAACGGAATTATCTTAATTAAGATAGAAGAAGAGCAGGTAAAGCAATGGCTTGAAGAAGCAGACATTGGGAATCTATCGTTATCAATAGATTTGGAAGATCAAAAAATATTTGAGGGAAATAAGGAATATCATTTCCAGATACCCGCATATCATAAGGAGAAACTATTAAATGGTTGGGATGATATCGCCTTAACGCTTCTGCATGAAGAAAAGATTGAAATCTATGAGAATAGCAATAATTGATCATACAACGAGCAAACATACAAGGAGAGTGAAGGAATTGGGAATTGCTTAACAGGTGAAAAGGTTCACACCGCCATGCAGCGACTGACTCCAATCGTGCATCGGACACCACTATTAACTTCGCAAACAACAAATAATTTCGTTGGTAAACATGTCTATTTCAAGATGGAGAATCAACAGAAAACGGGCGCCTTTAAGTTTAGAGGAGCTACGTTTAAGTTGATGCAACTGACAAAGGAACAATTAAAAAGAGGAGTTATTACTGCGTCAGCAGGGAATCACGCGCAAGGCGTTGCGTATGCAGCGGCTAAACTTGGAACGAAGGCTACCATTTACATGGCGGAGAAAACACCTTTAGCCAAAGTTAATGCAACACGCAACTATGGTGCTCAAGTGGTTCTAACGGGAGAAACCTTTCAGGAGGCATATGAAGCTTCATTAAAAAAACAAATGCAGACTGGGTCGGTTTATATTCATCCTTTTGATGATTATGATGTAATGGCAGGTCAAGGAACTATCGCCATGGAAATGCTCAGGCAAGAAGATCGAATGGATACCATTCTTGTACCAGTCGGCGGTGGAGGCTTAATAAGTGGAATAGCAATCGCTGCTAAGTATGTGAATCGCAATATCAAAATTATTGGGGTGCAAGCTAGCGGGGCAGCTGCCATATATGATAGTTTTCATTCAGATCGAATACAAAATTTAAAATCGGTGGATACCATTGCAGAGGGAATTGCTGTGAAAAAGCCTGGTAAACGAACCTTGCCACTTATTAAGAAGTATGTTGATGATCTTGTGACTGTTTCGGACGAAGAAATTGCTGCAGCAATTGTCTATATGCTTGAGCGTAACAAGACGTTAATGGAAGGAGCGGGAGCAGCAACATTAGCAGCATTGTTTGCCCATAATAATCAAATCAAATCACGACACTGTGGGCTAATTGTTAGTGGTGGGAATATGGATATTGGTGCAATGGCCAACATTCAGCAGCTGGCCAATCGTTTACACCATCCGGTATTAGTAAATTCTTAATTATAAATCGTTGGGTGAGGTAGATATATTCTGGGATTTTTTCCTTGTTCGAAAAAAATCCGCGGCAAAAGTACGAGCTGAAGATCCCGCAGGAAAGCGAAGCATTTTGACTAAGCGATGAATGAACTATCTATCTCTAAAACAAAAACCCAAACTTTATCTAAATGATTTCAGATAAGGTTTGGGTTTTTTATCTTAGTCTAGGAAATGATAAAATTTGCCCATGTGAATAAATAGACGCGTGTTGAGCCGCGTCGTCCAGCACAAGCACCCAGAAACGAGGCGACTTCATAAATCGCTCTAATCTAAGTCATCATCGGCTCGCAAGCTCACCATGATTCCTTTATGTTCGTTGACTCGCTCCAGTCACACGTTTCAAATCGGGCGCTTGCACTTTTGTTCCTAAAGATTCTTTTGTCCTAGCCTCAAGCTTTTTCAGGGTTATACGAAAAATTGATGTAGTGGTTAAGCTCAATAAGTAAGTGTTTCTTTTGCTGTAATTTCTTTTATCCCACCTATAAATGGCAGTAAGACCTCCATTTCAAGCAGTAAAGTGAAACGAATGTTGGTAGTAGGAGGATAGCTGCCAGTATATGTTCGATTGGTTCAAAGGCCTTTAGGTCATCCTCTTGTGGTATTAACCATCCGTGGAGATAATCAAAACCCTCAACCGATTGAAGTTTCACTTTATCGTTACATGTTACATTTTATACGATGTCTTTTTTGATAGAAACATGTAATCCCTGTAATTTAAATAGAAGCTGGCCATCGAGACGTTTTGACAACCTGAAGATTTATCATGATTCCTTTATTGAAGGTATCGTTAAAGCTTTTGACCATAATACTTATCCAAAGAAAAGCCTCTACCTAAAATCTCCGATGCATTAATAAAGATGACAAAGGAATCCGGTTCGTCTCTTTGTAAAATTTTCTTTAAATGAAAGGCTTCTTGTTGTTCAGCTACACAAAGTATCATTGTTTTATCGCTATGTGAATACCCTCCAACTGAACGAACCTTTGTCAACCCACGATCAATTTCGTCACGGATTAGTGACTGAATATGTTGCTCTTTTTCCGTAATAATTAATATTAGTTTGGTAGCTGAAGTTTGTAGCTGCACAATATCGATCGTTTTGCTTGTAATGTAAATACACATGAGCGCAAATAGGGTTAATTCTAGGTTAAATACAATAATGGATGAGATAACAACAAAACCGTCAACAATGAGTTGTGAATAACCGCTTGATAGGCCTGTGAATTTCTTTACAATTTGAGCAATTGCTGCTGTACCCCCAGTAGAACCATTACCTTTATAAACAATGCCTAGACCTATTCCGAGAATAATTCCTCCATAGATAGCTCCTAGAATTGGGTTTGTTATCGTATACGGAATATTTGCACTTGCCCATATTATAAACGGTACCCAAAATGTTCCTACTAATGTCTTCCAACTGAAATCTTTTCCAAGTGTTAGCCAGCCGATAATAAAGATAGGGATATTTATTAGAAGCTGCGTATAAGCTGGGCTTAAGGAATACATTTCAAAGAGAATTGTGCTAATCCCAGAAATACCACCTGCAGCTAACTTTGAGGGTAGCAAAAATAAATTATAGGATAGAGCAACAAGTGTAGCTCCAAAAATAATTTGCGCATAAGATAATACGGTTTTATTTATGTGTTTTGTAATTCCTGACATAACAAAAGATCCTTTCCTGATAGCCTAGTAACGGATTTATTCTATCATGAAGGATCTATACTGTCGAACTTTGACATAGAAAATAGTCTGTTAAGTATTTATCACACCTTTAATTGGCGGTAATACCACCCAATTCAAGCAAGAAAGTGAAAGTACTATTGGTAAGTGGGAGATTAACTGCCAGTAAAGTCCAATTGGTTCAAAGGCCTTTAGGTCATACCCTTGTGGTACTAACCATCCGTGGGGATAAACAAAACCCCCAAACTTATTGAAGCTTTCACTTTATAGGAGTACTCTCACGTTGGAAATTTCTTTACATATTTAACAAAGTTTTAATTATTTTCAACCCTGGTAAAAGTGGATATACGCGTTTAAAACAAACGTGGCTTCTTACGGGAGTTTCGCCTATTGCTTTTCCAGCAGGGCGAGGAAGGCCGCTCTGCTAGACATGGCACGAAGAAAATGTCTAGATCATTTTTGAGAAGGCTTCCTGCTTCTCTACTGTTCTTTAGCGATTCCCAGTCTTTGACAGAATTAGGGTATACTTTTTCATCGCCTGTTCGTAAATCTAAACTCCTGCAAGCTCACGATAAAAAGCAGTGGAATAATAACTATTATTGCATAACCGCGGACCTTCTTGTCTGAATATGTTCGATGACATTATCTGTGAAATCAGCCGTTACTTTGGATAAAAATGGTCTTAAGCAAGAGTTAATCATTGAACCAGCAATGCCCTTAGCTGTTATAGAGAGTGAACCTGTCATTTTCGTTTGATTTTCTGCTAGTTTATGGGCTTGAAAATAGCCGCTTCCTTTGACATGGTTGTTCGTACTAGCTAAAGTGAATGCTATTTTATTCGGACTTTGCCATTCCGTGACGGATAATGATAATCGAACACTTTTTTCCATAAAGCCAATATCTCCTTTGCATATCCAAATCGATTGTTTAGCATTTATCATCGTATGTTGCTGATATCCTGGAACGAGACTAGCCCAATTATTGATATCGTTAACAAAGTCCCATATTTCTTCAATAGGAATATCTACCTTTCGTTCACAAATACTGCTTGGCAAAGCAACATTACCTCCCCATAAACCTAAAGTGATGATACACCCTTTCAAGTATATGCAATAACTCCTTAATTAGAATAAAAGCTTCCATTTTAGTGAATCCAAATATTCGTATTACAGATCACCTGATATTTTGCTTGCTATTTAACGACCAACGTTTCTTTCCTCTGTCTACGATAAGCGGATGGTGTTTGATTTGTAGCCCGTTTAAATGCTTGTGTGAAAAACGATTGAGAAGAGAAGCCGGTGAATTCAGCAATATTACCAATGTGATAGTCTGTTGTATCTAATAGTATTTTTGCTTCTCGTATTCGTACTTGATTTAGATATTCAATTGGTGATATTCCCATATCTTTTTTAAATGTATGTGCCAAATAATATTTATTGATATGCCCGATTTCTGCCAATGTATCAAGGGTGATTGGTTCTCTGTAATTCTGATTTATATAGTACATAATAAATGCGGCGGCTTTGTTGATATTTTTGGGTTCTGTTTTTTGAATTTCTAACATTTTGCCTCTTCGAAGCTTTACCATCAAGATTTCAATGATATTTTGGCAGATAACTTCATACTCTTCATTCCCTTGCTGCACTTCGTTCAGTAAACTATGCAGGTAGAAGAGAATATTCTCACGATCGCCCTGATAAGTATATAAGCCCATTTGCGAACTATTTTCTTTAACATGAGCAAAGGTTAGTCCTTCAATTCCTAGAGCAATATATTCAAGTGAGTCGTACAGATTGGATTTTTCGGTATGTTCAACATTTGGATTTATTATTACTAAATCATTTTCTTTAACTGGAATTTCATGATTGGAAAGCAGAAATGATCCTTTACCTTTAACGATATAAAATAATTCTGTAAAGTGATGGGTGTGCTTTGTACTATGCCAGCCTCGGTCGTATTCTGAATGTGTGATATAAAGTAATTTAAATGGCACATTTCTTGTAGCAAATTCCTTCACTTTATAAACTTCGTAGGACATTGCTCCACCCCTTACTATTATTTGAAATTTCTATTAATTATTAATTTTATAGGAGTAAAGCTTAAAAAGCAATATTTATAAAAAAGTCAACAAGATGTTGATTGTGTAAGCGTTTTAATATAGGTACGATAAAGATATATTATTATTAAATAAGGGGGTTTACGTATCGTGAAAAACAAGAAATCGATAATATTAATCTCTTTTCTATTTGTAGGACTTATCTTAGCGGCTTGCTCAGGAGGAGAGGATGTTAATTCAAAGGAATCAGAGGAGAGTGGAGGTGGCAAAGAAACAACCTTACATGTTGCTGCCTTAGAGTCAGCTTATGGAACTGAAATGTGGGACCAGATTGCTGAATCGTATGAGGCAGCTAATAAAAATATTAATATTGAATTAACAATTGAAAAGAATCTAGAGGAAGTAATTCGACCTAATATGCAGGCAGGTGAGTATCCAGACGTATTATTACTGGCTACCAATAGACCAGAGGCATTGACGGAAACATTAATTAAAGAAAATGGTCTAGAAAATATAAGCGATGTATTGAATATGAACATACCAACCGAAAAAGTGACAGTTAATAAAAAACTTTTAGATGGATTTACCGATACGCTTGCAACTAATCCATATGCTAATGGTGAGACCTATCTAGCTCCAATGTTCTATAGTCCAACTGGATTATTCTTTAATGCTGGACTATTTGAAGAAAAAGGCTGGAAAGTTCCTGAAACATGGGATGAAATGTGGGAGCTAGGTGAAAAAGCGAAAAAAGAAGGTATCTCTTTGTTTACGTATCCTACAACAGGGTATTTTGATACTTTAGTTGGCTCCATGCTTTATGCTGCAGGTGGTCCGGAGTTTTACAATGCTGCAATGACTTATGAGGACGGAATTTGGGAAACAGAAGAGGCATCTCAAGTATTACAAACGATAGAAAAATTAGCAGAGTATACGCATTCGGACACTGTTGCAAATGCAAATCCGAATGATTTCACAAAAAACCAGCAATTCATCCTAGATAACAAAGCATTATTTATGCCGAACGGTAATTGGGTTGTAGATGAAATGAAAGAAGCTCCACGTTCAAAAAATTTCCAATGGGGGATGACATCTATACCCGCATTTGAGAAAAGTGGTGATCGTTATGCATTCACATTCTTTGAACAAATTTGGATTCCAGCTGCAGCTAAACATAAGGATGAAGCGAAGGAATTTATAGCATATATGTATTCTGATGAAGCAGCATCTATCTTCCTTGATGCTGGTGCAGTACAACCAATTAATGGTATTACGAAAAAGCTAGAGGGACAGAAACAAACATTTTATAGCATTTATGAAGAGGAAGGAGCGCTTCCAGCAATGGGGACATTTGCTTCTACAGAACCTGTACCAGGAGCGAGCATGGGGGATACACTGTACGGAACAATTGACAGTGTAATGAGTGGTGAAACTTCTTTCGAAGAGTGGCAAGCCGAAATGGAAGAAGTAAGTGATAAGCTAAGACCGGCTATGAACTAATCCAAAGCTATATAGGGGGTTCTGATCGCTTATTAGTTGATGATAATAGAACGGTAAGCTTGTTTGATTTCTTACCGTTTTTATTAGATGAATCCATCATGAGAAATGGATGTAAGAAATAGTTTACCCCGCATGTAACTGGCAGTAAGATCCCACTTCAAGTAATAAAGCGAAACCAATATTGGTGAGGGGAGGATCAACTGCCAGTAAATGTCCGATTGGTTCAAGGGCCTTTAGGTTATACCCTTATGTTATTAACAATCAGTGAGGGATAGACAAAATCCCATTAATTGAAGTTTCCCTTTATTATTTTTTAGATGTTTAGCCTGAATGAATTTCACTTTGTTGGGACCAAAAAGAGGTGAACATTTTTGAGTAAAACGAAATCACGAAATATATTTATCGGAGTATGTGTAATACCAGCTCTCATTTTGATGGTTATTTTTATGTTTATACCAACATTTGAGGTTTTTCGGATGTCTTTGTATCGCTGGGGTGGATTTTCAAATACACAACAATTTGTCGGTTTGGATAATTTTAGACTTCTATGGAATGATATGAATTTCATTCGATCATTTCAGAATTCTATTCTCTTAATAGTTGTAGTAGCAATTCTTACATTTATTTTTGCAGTGTTTTTTGCAGCTATTCTAACAAAAGAGAAGGTCAGAGGAGGAAACTTTTTTCGAGTCATCTTTTATATTCCAAATATACTATCCATTGTAGTTATAGCTGGTATATTTTCAGCCATATATGATCCTTCCAATGGATTGTTAAATAGTGTTTTAGGAATGTTTCAATTAGATACATTTCAGCAAATGTGGCTAGGTGATCAGAAAATAGTTATCTATAGTCTTGCGGGTGCTCTAGTCTGGCAAGCCATTGGTTATTATATGGTTATGTATATGTCAAGTATGGCTAGTATACCAGCTAGCTTCTATGAGGCGGCGTCATTGGAGGGAGCAAGTAAATTAAAACAATTTACCAGCATTACATTACCATTGATATGGAATAATATTCGAACAACATTAACATTTTATATCATCAGCACGATTAATCTAAGCTTCTTGTTAGTTAAGGCATTGACAGGTGGAGGACCTGACGGATCAACAGAAGTATTCCTATCCTATATGTATGACCAAGCCTATGGTAATTCTACCTTTGGCTATGGAATGGCAATTGGTGTAGTAGTGTTTATTTTTTCTTTTACCTTAGCAGCGATTGTAAGTCACATCACGAAACGTGACGTCTTAGAGTATTAAGGGGGTGCTAATATCTCATGAAAGATTCAAAGGAACGGAGTACCGATGCTCTATATAAACTATTTATCTATGTAGCTTTAATTACCTTAGCGGTTTCAATTGTTATACCAGTTGCCTGGGTATTCCTTGCTGCTATTAAAGAAAACGTCGAGTTTTATGGAAGCCCATGGAGCTTACCACATGGTTTTCATTTTCAAAATTTTATAGAAGCATTTCAGGAAGCGCGAATGGGAGAATATCTGTTTAATTCAATAATGGTTACCGTATTAGCTTTATTCATTTTGCTAGTAATAGCCTTACCAGCGGCGTATGTCTTATCCAGGTTTAGTTTTAGAGGGAATAAATTATTAAACATGATTGTTAAAGCAGGGTTATTCATTAATGTCAGCTATATTACTGTGCCAATTTTCTTAATGCTCTTAGATTTGGATATGGGATTAAAGAGTTTAATAGATAATGGATTTTTATTAAACAATCGTGCTGTACTTGCACTCGTTTATGCCGCAACTGCTTTACCATTTACGATTTATCTTCTATCAAGCTATTTTCAGACATTGCCTTCTGATTTTGAAGAAGCCGCTAGTATTGATGGTGCAGGATATTATCGCACCATGTTTTCCATTATGTTGCCGATGGCAATGCCAAGTATTGTTATCGTCATTCTTTTTAATTTCTTGTTATTTTGGAATGAATATATTATGGCACTTACACTAATGCCAGGAGGGAATCAAACGCTGCCAGTTGGTTTGTTAAACTTAATGGCTGCTGAACGATCAGCTGTTAACTATGGTCCAATGTATGCGGGAATGGTAATTGTTATGTTACCGACATTAATTTTATATATTATCGTGCAAAAGCGCTTAACACAAGGAATGACTGTAGGAGGAGTGAAAGGGTAGGTGTCACAATTGAAAAAGTTAACCGGAAGAGTTACGCTACCGAGTCAACAGAATTTTTTGGAGGAAACAAAAGAATTAATGGATCGCTGGGGAGCAGATGCGCTTCGAGATAGTGATGGGACAAAATTAGATGAAGAAATCAAACAATTAGATGCGAAAATCTACACGACTTACTTTGTAGCACGTAGTCATAATGACTTTGCTAAACAGCATCCAGAGGAAATGCAACAGCTATATTTAATGTCACAATATAATACAGCAATAGACACTGAGCTGGAAGTGTCTTTCTTGACAGGATATTTTGAAGAGCAGATTCAACCAGATTATTTGCATGACCCTAAAAAGTGGTGGGAAGTAATCGATAGGACTACTGGTGAGGTTGTGCCAGCAAATCATTGGATAGTAAAAAAGGAGACAAATAGCTTACTTATATTTAAAGCCAAACCATGGCATGAATATACGGTTTCATTCTTAGCATTTATGAAATGGGATCCGACACAAATGTATAATCATATAACGAACGATTGGAGAGATAAGCCACATGAAATTCCATTCGATGTTCGGCAGCCTCATTCTAAACAATTTATGCGCAATTATTTAAAAACCTGGCTAGCAGAAAATCCAGCAACTGATGTTGTTCGCTTTACGACGTTTTTTTATCACTTTACCTTAGTATTTAACAATCTAGGTAAAGAAAAATTTGTTGACTGGTTCGGTTACGGTGCTAGTGTATCTGTAGCTGCTTTAGAAGCATTTGAAAAAGAAAAAGGATATCGTCTGCGACCAGAAGATATTGTCGATAAAGGCTATTATAATTCTACCTTTCGAATTCCCTCCAGAGCTTACTTAGATTATATGGATTTTATTCAACGATTTGTTGCTAAGGAAGTAAAAGAATTAGTTGAAATTGTACATGCAAGTGGTAAGGAGTCGATGATGTTTTTGGGAGATAATTGGATAGGGACAGAGCCTTACGGAGCCTATTTCAAAGAGACAGGTATGGATGCTGTAGTTGGAAGTGTTGGAGATGGGGCAACATTACGAATGATTTCTGATATCCCAGATGTGAAGTATACGGAAGGTCGTTTTCTACCTTACTTCTTTCCCGATACGTTTCATGATAAGAATAACCCAGTAATTGAAGCAAATAGCAATTGGCTGACAGCGAGAAGAGCTCTAATGCGTAAACCTTTGGACAGAATTGGCTATGGCGGATATCTAAGCTTGGCATATAAATTCCCCGATTTTGTAGCTTATGTAGAAAAGATTACAGACGAATTTCGTGAAATTTACGATACTATAAATGGCGTGAAGCCTTATACTGGATTAAAGGTGGCAATTTTAAATACATGGGGAAGGATTCGTACATGGCAGACCCATATGGTAGCACATGGAAAGTGGTATAAACAGGCCTATTCATATCAGGGGGTTTTAGAGGCTCTTAGTGGTTCAGCGGTAGACGTAGATTTTATTAGTTTTGACGATGTCATACAGCATGGTGTGCCTAAAGATGTTGATGTCCTTATTAATGCCGGAGATGCTGGTACAGCATTCTCTGGTGGAGAACGATGGAAAGAAGAGGACTTACTTTCTGTTATAAGAGAATGGGTTTATCATGGAGGAGGTTTTATCGGTATTGGAGAACCGACTGCTTATCATCGTGAAGGACGCTACTTTCAACTAGCAGATGTATTAGGTGTAGAAAAGGAATTAGGCTTTAGCTTATCGACAAATAAATATTTTACGGAAAAGAACGAATCACATTTTATTTCCCAGGATATACAGGCATTTGATTTCGGAGAAGGTATGAAAAATGTGTATGCCTTAAGGGAAGTTACGGATATTATTGAACATACGAATGAGGGGTTGCAACTCGCTAGTACAGCCTTCGGTAAAGGGCGTAGTGTGTACATTGCAGGTCTTCCCTATAGTCATGAGAATACAAGACTATTACTAAGGGCGATGTATTACGCAGCTCATAAGGAGATGGCTTTATACAAATGGCATACTTCCAATGTCCATTGTGAAATACATGTATACCCTGAAATTAAAAAGTTTGCCGTTGTCAATAATTCAAATGTACAGCAAGTTACAGATGTATATATAGAAAATGGTGAAAAATATCAAGTACGATTAGAAGCAAGTGAGATTAAATGGGAGGATTACACAAATGAAAGATAGAGTCTTTCGCATCTTAAAGGTAGTTTTCTTTCTCTTTTGTATGTATCTGATTCTTAATGGTCAGCGAACAGTAGGTCATTGGGAATTGTTTACGCAATTAATCGGGCTATCAGGTTTATTGTTGTTGCTTTGGAATTATAATCGTAAATTCACTTAAGCACGGCGTAAAAAGCGAGCAAAACCTTTAGGATATATTTCCTCAAGGTATTGTTTATAATCTAGGAAATTATAAAATTTGCCCATGTGATAAATAAGCGCGTGTTGAGCTTTGTCCAGCTCAAGCACCCAGAAACGAGGCGACTTCATGAATTGTCCTAATCTAAGTCATTATCGGCTCACAAGCCCACCATGATTCCTTTATCTCCGTTGATTCACTTCAGTCGCTACGTCTCTAATTGGGCGCTTGCGCTTTTGTTCTAAGTTAAGAAAGTATAAAATCAGTGCAATGACTGCGTTAAGCCAAGTAGTTATTTTGAAATGTTTGATGTGTATTGGCAATGCTTCGACTAATTACTTCGCTTTCCGTGGGCACGGCCTCAACTAACTTTGCAAAGAAGAACACGTTGCAAAGTG